>CAXBRX010000296.1:0-4534 GCA_963977835.1 uncultured Derxia sp. | reverse complement strand
GTGACGCGCACGGTGTAGCTGAACGCGCCGGCAGTGGTCGGCGTTCCGGAGACGGTACCGGTCGAGGTGTTGAGCGTCAGGCCCGCAGGCAGCGAACCCGCCGAGATCGCAAAGGTGTAAGGCGAAGTGCCGCCCGAAGCCGAACTGGTCTGCGAGTACGCGACGCCGACCTGGGTATTGGACGAAGCCGTGACGGACAGTGCGAGCGACGATCCGCTGGACGCAATCGTCAAACTGAAGGTCTGCACACCGGTCGCCCCGCTTGCGTCGGTGGCCGTCACCGAGAAGGAATAGCTTCCCGCGGCGCTCGGCGTGCCGCTGATGGCACCGCCGGAACTGAGCGACAGGCCGCTTGGCAGGCTGCCACTGGTCAGCGTGTAGGTGTAGGGCGACGTGCCGCCGGTGGCTGCGATGGTCTGGCTATAACCACTGCCGACCACGCCGGAGGTCAGGGTCGCTGAGGTCGAAAACGTCAGCGAGCAGCCGCCAGCGGGCGCTCTGTTGACGATGACCTGGATATTGCTGCTCGCGGTGGCACCGAGCGAGTCGGTGACCGTGATCGGAACCGAATAATTGCCATTCGCGCCGCAAGTCGTGCCGTACAGCACGCCGCCGGTGGTGAGGGTCATCTGAGCCGGCAGGCTGGCCGTGGTGGCGGTGAATGTGTAGGGCGCGGTGCCGCCCGAGCCCGTGACCAACGTTTGGCTGTAGTAGACGCCACGGTCGATGTGCGGCGCGCCGGCGTCGACGATCGACACTGCAAAGGCCGACAGACTGCTCAATAACCCTGCTGCCAATACAACCATGCGAGCCAGCAGCATGGAACGAAACGATTCACGTTGGGTGCGCGCGCGCATGGTCGTTCTCCGCTCAGAGATTTCTTGATATGGATCGAAGAATCTCCTAAGCCGAGCGCATGCAACTATCAATAAAAGGGCTATTCCCCACCCAAATTCAGATCGAAAACACCGGCGCGCCAGCGCACCCTAAATCAGTGCTGTCGGTGTGGGTTCTGCCGCGTCGGTCGGACGTTGCGCGGCGATCACGGCGCGGGCGTGCGCAGCCGGAATGAGTTCAATCGTCGCATCGCCGGATTTCGCCTGACGGGTCGGCCAAGATTCCAGCACGACACGTCCTTCGTGTTCGATCCGATGACTTTGCCCGGCACTGAGAACCAGATCCTCGGCGCAATTGGCGATCGTGATCCAGACCCGACCTTCAACCACACGGATCGTCGCCCCGCGTTGGTTTTCCAGACGCAGGGCACGGCGGTTTTCAAGCTGGATCATGGTCTTCTCCTTTGATCGTCGAGCCTGAAATGTAGAGATCGCCGCCGCGCCCCAACAGGCATACCCCGTCGGATGTGTACCGGCACAGCCGCGCGTTTGGCGGCATCTGTCATGGTCGTAACCGGGGCCGCTGTACCGGTCCGCGCGGGCGCGGCTCTGCCATGATGCTGACCATGAGCGATCAACCTCTGTACCTTCAACTGGCCGAGCGCATCGCGGTGCAGGTGCGTGGCGGTTCCTTGCGCGCGGGCACGCGTTTGCCGTCGGTGCGCGCGTTCGCCACCCAGCACGAGGTGTCGGTGTCGACGGCGGTGCAGGCGTATCGCGCGCTTGAAGACTGGGGGCTCATCGAGCCGCGGCCCAAGTCGGGCTATTTCGTGTTGCCGCAACGTGTGCGCGCGCCCGAGCCGGCGTCCACGCGGCCGCCCAAGCGCGTGGTGGATGTCGCGCCGCATGCGCTCATCGATACACTGATGTGCGCCGCGCGCGATCCCGATCTGGTGTCTTTCGGCGCGGCCTGCCCCGATGGCGGGCATTTTCCGGTCGATCGTTTGCGGCACGCGTTCGCACGTGGCGCGCAACGCCATCGGGCCACGCTCGTGCGCTACCCGATGGCGCCCGGGTCCGAGGCGATCCGCCAGGCCATCGCCCAGCGCGCCATGCATTTGGGCTGCGCGCTCGATCATCAACGCATCGTCGTGACGGGCGGCTGCATCGAGGCCATCGGCCTGTGTCTGCGCGCCGTCACCCAGCCCGGCGATGTGGTCGCGATCGAATCGCCGACCTACTTCGGTTTTTTGCAATTGCTGCAGGCGCTGGGCTTGCGCGCTTTCGAGGTGCCGATGCAACCGCGCGCCGGGTTGTCGCTCGAAGCGCTCGAACTCGCGCTCGACACCCAGCCCATCAAGGCCGTGCTCGCGGTGCCCACGCTCGCCAATCCGCTCGGCACCACCATGCCGCTCGATGCCAAGCGGCGCCTGGCGCAGATGCTCGCGCGGCGCGGCATTCCGCTCATCGAGGATGTGCTGCAAAACGAATTGGCGCCGAGCCAGGACGCGCGCCGCGCGGTCAAATCGTTCGACGACACCGGCAATGTGATGCTTTGCGGTTCGTTCGGCAAAACCCTTGCGCCGGGTCTGCGCCTGGGCTGGGTCGAGGCCGGGCGCTGGGCGCCGCAAGTGGCCCGCATGAAGACCGTGTTCAGCGGCGGCTGTACCGAGCTGCTCGAACTCACGGTGGCCGAGTTGCTGACCCAGGGCGGGTATGAACAGACCCTGCGTCATTTGCGCGCGGTGTTTGCGCAGCAGGTCGCGCATGCGCGGCGGGTGGTCAGCGAAAGCTTTCCGGCCGGCACGCGCGTGACCGATCCGGCTGGTGGTTTCATCTTGTGGGTGGAGTTGCCGCGCGGCCTCGACACCACCGAGTTGTATCGGCGCTGTTTCGAGCAGGGCATCGTGGTGGCGCCGGGCGCCTTGTTCACCGCGAGTTCGCGCTACCGCAATTGCATCCGCTTGGGCATCGGCGGGCGCTGGAGCGATGCGCACGACACCGCCTTGCGCACGGTCGGGCGCCTCGCCGCCGAGTTGTTGCGCCAAGACGAGGGCACGGCGCGGGCTGCCGCGCGTGAACCCGATGCCGCGACGGCGGCCTGAGGGCTACTTCAGGCTCGTCAGGTATTGCGTCACCGCCTCGAAGTTGTCTTCGCCGAGCATGGTCACGGCGGCGGTCATCGGGGTGTACAAGCGCTCGCCCGACTGGGTCAGGTAGCGCTTGAGGTTGATGCGCAAATAATCCTGCTGCTGGCCGGCCAGGCGCGGAAAACTCTCGGCGCCGCGCGCATCGGCCTGATGGCAGCGCGCGCAGTTTTGGGCAAACAGCACGGCGCCGCGCTGGGCCAGCGGCCCGGGCGCCACGGTCGGCGTCACATTGGCCGAGGCATAAAAATGCACGATCGCCTGGCGGCTGCGTTCATCGAGCACTTTCACCAGGCCTTGCATGAAATCGTTCTTGCGCTTGCCGGTTGCAAACGCTTCGATCTGGTTGCGCAAATACACCGGGTTCTGGCCCGCGAGGTTGGGCACGTCGGGGTACTTGCTGATCCCGTTGTCGCCATGGCAATTGGCGCAGAAGAACGCGGCTTTGCGGCCTTCGTCGAGTGTGATGTCCTTGGACGTCACCGCCATCGCGCTCTGGCTGGCTGCTTTGTGGCCGCTCAGGTCGGCCGCGAACGCCGCATGCGTTCCGCTCAACAGCGCACAACATCCGAGCAACGCACCGGCCGCACGGCGGGCGGTGCTGGTGAAGGTCTTGGTCATGATCCGGTACAGTCGTCGGCGGAACCGATGGGGTGGCCTCAGATTTGAGACTACGCCAAAGGGCTATCCAATTTTCGGGATGTCGGCATGCCCGCGACGGCCGTTCGTGCGCGATTTCACGTCAAGCCCCCACTGACTTCATGGGGTGTGACGGAGTTCTCGGGTCGGCTCAGCGCCGGCGCGCCGACCACAGCGCCAAGGCCAGCCCGGCCACGCAGATCACCAGGAAGGGCAGATCGAGCCAGCGTCCGTAAGGCGTGATGCCGCTCATGCCTTGCACGCTGGCACTGAGGCTGGTGCGTTCGAAAGCCGGCAATTGATCGACCACATGCCCGTCGGGCGTGATGTAGGCGGTGCCGCCTGAATTGGTGGCGCGCAACATCGGCCGGCCCGTCTCGACCGCGCGCATGCGCGAGGCCGGCCTGCCGCCTTTCCGCCTCAGCACCGGCACGGCCGCCGCCATGTATTGGACCGCAGCGCAGATCGTCACGCACCATGCCTCCAATGGATGCAATCTGAACCCCGGCGATCTGCTCGGCACCGGCACGCTCTCCGGTTCCGATCCCGATTCGCTGGGCAGCCTGCTGGAAATCACGCGCGGCGGTCAGGTGCCGGTGGACCTGCCGTCGGGCGAGCGCCGAGCGAATCACCGCGGTGATGCCCTATTTTGGCTACGCCCGGCAAGACCGCAAAGACGCCGGCCGCGTGCCGATCACGGCCAAGCTGTGCGCCAACCTGATCGTCGAGGCGGGAGCCGACCGGGTGCTGACGATGGATCTTCACGCAGGTCAGATCCAGGGCTTCTTCACGATCCCCGTCGACCATATGACCGCACTGCCGCTCTTCGCGAGGCACTTCCGCGACCTGGGCCTGTTCGGCGACCAGGTGGTCTCGGTGGCGCCGGATGCGGGACGCGCTAAGCACGCGATC
>CAXBRX010000295.1:0-4537 GCA_963977835.1 uncultured Derxia sp. | reverse complement strand
CGACATCGCAAATGCAGTTAAGAATGCACGCGAAGTTGCACTATTGCCTTACACATCTACAGCACGATAAGGAGAGAAACTAATGAAACTCATTTTGACTCAAGAAGTTTCTGGCCTTGGCGGCGCAGGAGACGTCGTTGACGTAAAGCCTGGTTACGGTCGTAACTTCCTACTCCCACAGGGACTTGCAACAGCATGGACCAAGGGTGGAGAAAAGCAAGTTACCCAAATCAAGCGCGCACGTGGAAAGCGTGAAGTTCGCGACCGTGAACCGAAATTGACCATTGATTCGTCGCGGTGCCGTCGCGTACCGTGCGCTCCACCTTCGAGCGAGGAGTCCACGGATGGACGAAGCGTTCTGGGAGATCACGGAAGATCTCCGTCGAAGCGAGGCCGACGAGCGGTACACCGAGGCTCTCGCCATCCACGTCGCCGGCATCGCCGCGGCCGCCGCGCTGCTCGCGCTTGCCGCGGGCTGGAAAGCGCATGGCCTGCAGACCGGCGACCTCGGCCAAGGCTTGCCCGAGTTGCATGCGGATGCGCGCTACAACCGCGACAACGCGGCCATCACGCAGCGCTTTGCGATCGGCGTCGATGTGCTGTCGGTGATCGTGCAATCGCATGGCCTCGAATCGGCCTGCCTCGATTACGAGGTGATGTCGACGATCGACCGGTTCGAGCGCGGCATGCGCGCCGTGCCCGGCGTGCATTCGGTGATCGCCCTGCCCGATGTCGCCAAGCATGTGGCGCAAGCGGTGCACGAAGGCAATCCGAAATGGCATGCATTGCCGCGCAATCCGCAAGCGCTCGGCGAAGCGCTCGGTGTCGTCGATACCAGCAGCGGCCTGATGGACGCGCAATGCAATGCGATGCAGATCTTCGTCTTCACCGAGGATCATCAAGGCGCCACGCTCAAGCGTCTGGTCGCCGCTGCGAAAGCGCTCGCGCAGGAACACGCCTCGCCCAAGCTCGACTTCCTGCTCGCGAGCGGCAATGCCGGCGTAATGGCGGCCACCAATGAAGCCGTCGACGCCGCCGAATACCAGATGCTCGGCGCCTTGTTCGGCGCGATCGGCTTGTTGTGCCTGGCGGTGTTCCGCTCCTGGCGCGCGACGCTATGCATCGTGCTGCCGCTCGCGCTGGTCTCGGTGCTGTGCAATGCGCTCATGGCCATGCAAGGCATCGGCCTCAAGGTCTCGACGCTGCCGGTGATCGCGCTCGGCGTCGGTGTCGGCGTCGATTACGGCATCTATCTGTACGGGGCCTTGCGCGCGCGCCTGGCCCAGGGCGATGCATTGCGCGCCGCCTTCGCCCATGCGTTTCAGGTGCGCGGCGGCGCCATCGCCTTCACCGCGCTGACCATGAGCGCGGGCGTGGCGACCTGGGCTTACTCGGCACTCAAATTCCAGGCCGACATGGGCGTGCTGCTCGCCTTCATGTTCCTCGTCAACATGGTGGCCGCCATGCTGCTGTTGCCCGCGCTCGCTGCCTGGCTGTTGCCACGCCGCGCCCAGGAGGACCGCGCATGATCGACCATCTGCGCCGCTGGACGCTACGCCTGCTGCTCGCGCGGCTGCATACGCCGCGCGACGTACTGCGCCTGGCCTGCAAACGCTACGCCGACCGGCCCGCGATCGCGATGGGCGAGCGGCGCCTGAGCTATGCCGAACTCGGCGACCGCGTGCTGCGCATCGCAACGCTTTGGCGGCAATGGGGCATCGGCCATGGCGCGCCGGTGTTCTGCCTGCTGCCCGATGGCATCGCGCAACTCGTGGTCCGCCATGCGGCGGCCGAGGCCGGCGTGATGCTGGTGCAATTGCCGCCCGACCTCGATGACGCGGCGCTGCGTCAGGCGAGCGATGAACTCGCGCCGCAATTGATCGTGCATCGGCGCCACCATGCCTTGCCGGAGGGCAGCGCGCGCCTCTGGCGGCTCGACGAATCAGTCGAGGAGGCGCTGGCCGCGATCATCCCCGAGCCCGACCCGCGCCCGCTCGACCCCGCCACGCTCGCGGGCCTGGGCTACACCTCGGGCACGACCGGCGCGCCCAAGGTGCTCACGATCAGTCATGGCGCGCATCTGACCAGCCTGCGCCAGGTGGTGGCCAACATCGATGTGCGCCAACGCCTGGCCGAACCCGACCGCGTGCTGGTCGGCATTCCGCTCGGCGGCGCGGGCAGCGGCCTGGTGCTGCCCACCTTGCTTGGCGGCGGCTGCCTGATCGTGCCTGCGCACTACGACGCCGATGCCTTGCTCGACGCCTTGGTTGCGTTCCGTGCGACGCGCTTGTTCACCACGCCCAGCCTGCTCATCGATCTGCTCGACCATCCCGACATCGATGCCGCCGATCTGTCGCCTTTGCGCCATCTGATCTACGGCACCGAATTGATGCCTGCGGCAAAACTCGAAGAGGCGCTCACGCGCTTCGGCCCCATCCTGCAACAAGGCTATGGCAGTGCCGAAGTCCTGCCGCCGGTGAGCCTGCTCGCGCCGCGCGATCATTTGCAGGGCGACCCGCACGCGATCACGCCGCAGGCCGCGCCGCGCACAGTGCTGATGTCGGCCGGGCGCGTGGTGCCGGGCGTGTCGGTGCGCATCGTCGGCGACGACGGCAGCACGCTCGCACCAGGCCAGATCGGCGAAGTCTGGGTCAAGAGCCCGACCGTCTTCACCGGCTATTGGAAGCGCCCGGACCTGACCGCCTCGACCTTGCGCGACGGTCATCTCGTCACCGGCGACATGGGCATGCTGAGCGCCGACGGCTATCTGACCCTGCTCGGGCGCAAAGCCGACCTGATCCGGCGCGGCACCCAGGTGATCGCCCCGCGTCTGGTCGAAGAAGCGATCCACGACCACCCCGCGATCAAGGAAGCCAGCCTTGTGCAGGTCGGCGAACGCGCGGTGCTCGCGGTGTCCTTGCGCCGTCAGTGGCGCGGTCGGCAAGCGCCCGAACAATGGCGCTGGCAATTGCTCGCGCATCTGGCCGATCGGATTCCCGATTGGCAATGGCCCGACGACATCGTCGTCCTCGAAGAATTGCCGCGCAGCCGGCTATGCAAGGTGTTGCGCCGGGAAGTGCGCGCCTTGCTCGCGGCGCGTGCGGCCGAAACCTGCCCTGCATGAAGGAAGGTCGACCATGCCCTCGCTGCGTACCTGGTTCACCCGTTTTCTGCTCGACCGCTTGCGCACCGCGCGCGGCGTCTCGCATTTTGCGTTCGCGCTGTTCGGCGCGCGCACCGCACTGATCGACCGGCGCGGCAGCCTGAGCTACCGCGAGTTGCGCGACCGCGTCTGGCGCCTGCACGGCTGGATGCAGACGCAAGGCCTGCAACGCGGCGACATCGTCTTCACCTGGCTGCCCGAAACCGGCGAGCAATACGAAGCGCGCCTCGCGACCTACGAGAACGGCAGCATCTTCGCGAGTTTTCATCAGCATCTGTCATCGGCAGCGGCGCTCGCGATGATCGAACGGCTCAAGCCTGCCTTGTTCATCCACGACCCCGCGCTGAGCCTCGATCTGCTGCCCACGCTGCGCGAACGCATGCCGCAACTCAAGTTGCTCGCGCTCGGTACCGATTACGAAGCCGCACTCGCCGGCGTGCTGCCGTTGCGCGGCCGGGCCCCGATCAGCGAAGACGATGTGTTTTCGCTGCACATGACCTCGGGCACCACGGGCGAACCCAAGGCGCTCGGCTACACGCATCGCAAATATCTCGACAGCGTGCGCCTGATCGCGCGCGCGATCGATTTCCGCCCACCCAAGAACGGCGCCGATGTGAATCTGATCGGCCTGCCGCTGACCGGCCCCGGCTCGGGCATGGTGCTGCCCACCTTGCTGGCCGGTGCGGCGCTCGTCATGCCCGAGAATTTCCGCGCCCGCACCCTGGCCGAATTGATTGCGCGGCATCGCGTCTCGCGTGCCTATCTTTCGCCGTCGGCCATCATCGATCTGCTCGACGAGCCCGGGCTCGATGCGCTCGATCTGTCGAGCCTGACCCATGTGCCCTACGGCTCCGAGATGATGCCCGCGGCCAAGATCGCGGAGGCGGTGCGCCGCTTCGGCCCCATCTTCCAGCAAGGCTATGGCTGTTTCGAAGCGCTGCCGCCGATCACCTGGTTGTTGCCCGAAGAACATGTGGATGCGCGCGGCGAACCGGTCGGGCTCGACACGCTGTCGTCGGTCGGCCGTGTGATCCCGGGCGTGGAAGTCGTGATCCGCGACGAGCAGTTTGCGCCGCTGCCCGACGGCAGCGTCGGCCTCATCACGGTACGCACGCCGGTGCGCTTCGACGGCTATTGGCTCGACCCCGAGAAAACGCGCGAGACCTTGCGCGATGGCTGGGTGGTGATGGGCGATGTCGGCTATTTCGACGCCGGACGCCATCTGCATGTGCTCGGCCGTACCGCCGACCGGGTGCGCCAGGGCGAGGCCTTGCTCAATCCGCGCGAGATCGAAGAACTCGCGCATCGCCATGCGGCGGTCAAGGAGGCCTGTCTCGTGCAACACGGCGCGCAGGCCGCGCTGGTGGTGAGCCT
>CAXBRX010000294.1:0-4548 GCA_963977835.1 uncultured Derxia sp. | reverse complement strand
TGATGCTGCTGACGACCATCACCGCGACCACCAGCGCGAGTTGGGCGACAAAACCAGCGCCCAGCACCGCGACCAGCGCATGGTTGATGACATCGAGCCCGCCGAACACCGTGAAGCCGAGCAGCACCACGGCGCTGACCATGGCGTCGATCATGCCCAGGCGCACCTTGGCCACGGTGTAATCGGCGGCTTTCTGATGCGCGTCGAGCGCGATGCTCGCGGCAAATTGCGCGGGCACGGCCGCGCGATGCGCGCTCACATACCGGATCTGGCGCGCGGCCAGCCACCAGCGCACCGCATACGACAAGACCAGAAAAGCCAGAAAGACCGCGGAAAACACCAGCGGCGCCGTGGCGGCCGGGCCAGCCGGCGCGGCGGAAAACACTTGAATCGGATCGGGCGTATTGGGGGGCATATGAGAGAATCCGGCGCCTTGCGCAAGCATGCTTCGAAGGATTGTATATGTCAGTGCCGACACCGAATCTCAAGAGCGACGACAACCTGGTCTGGGTCGACATGGAAATGACCGGTTTGTCGCCCGACACCGATCGCGTGCTCGAAATCGCCGTGATCGTGACTGACGCCAAGCTCGAAATCCTGGCCGAAGGGCCGGTCGTCGTGCTGCACCAGGACGACGCCATCCTCGACAAGATGGACGCCTGGAACAAAGGCACCCACGGCCGCTCGGGCCTGATCGACAAGGTCAAGGCCTCGACGGTGGACGAAGCTCAGGCCGAAGAAGCCTTGCTGGTCTTCATGCGGCAATGGGTGGGCAAGTCAAAAAGCCCGATGTGCGGCAACACCATCTGCCAGGACCGCCGTTTCATGGCGCGCTGGCTGCCGCGGCTAGAAGCGTATTTCCACTACCGCAATGTGGATGTCTCGACGCTGAAAGAACTCGCGCGCCGCTGGCGGCCCGAGGTCGTCGAAGGCTTCAAGAAGCAGCAGGCGCACACCGCGCTGGCCGACATTCGCGAATCGATCGACGAACTCAAGCATTACCGCGAGCATTTCATCCGCTTGTAAACGCGGGGGCGCTCAGCCTTTTTGCTTGGCCTTCTTGGCCGGCGCCGCCTTGGCCGTGGCTGCTTGCACCAACGGCTTGAGCGATTCGCTGCCGCTGGCTGCCGCCACGATGCTGGTGCTCACCGACATGCCCGGCCCCATCTCGGCGCGGGCATCGACCTTGAGCGTGAGCTTGAGGTCCTGCACCAGATGCCGCTTGGTGTCGAAGACCAGCGTGCCGCTGCCGCTGGTCCGGGCGTCTTTGAACATCGGGTTGTCGGACTCGAACTGCATCTTCGGCGTGATGTCGAAAAACGCGACCGTGCCGTCGATCTTGCTGAGCGTGAACACCAGTTCCACGTCGAGCGCCATCGGCATCATGCCGCCTTGCGACGGGTAGTTCGCCGTCATGCTCAGCGATTCGCCCACCCGCAGCACATGCTTGCCTTGCGGAATCTGGGCCACCATTTGATCCAGTTCGTTCGGCTTGACACTGCGGTCACTGGACTTGCCCTTGGCCGGTTCGACGCGGATCAGTTCATAACGGCCATCGGCGGTCACGCGGGAGATGGAGCGCGTGCCCACGATCTCTTTGAGGTCCCCCACCTCGTCTTGCATCATGCGGGCGACGTCCTCGGGCGTGACCTGCAGATCGAAGCGCTCGGTCGTGCTGGTCATGGTCATGCTGCCGTCCTTCGCGCGCGCGCCGATGTTCTGACGCGTGCCGATCGCCATCACCATCGAAACGTCGGCCTTCTTGACCTGCGACTTCGGTGCGTCAGCCGTCTCTCCTGCGGCCTCGACGCTCATCGACATCTTCACGTCGTTCTTGTATTGCGCGTAGACGGTGCGATTGGGCAGCGGCGCGAAATCGACGGTGATCGCCGGTCCGGTGGGCACGACGGCCGGGGGTGCAACCGGTGTGGCGGTCGGCGCATCGGTACCGGAAGCGGCCGGCGCGACTGCCGCCGGCGCAGCAGGCACCGGTGCACTCGCCTCAGCGGCAACAGGCTTCGAATCCGCCGGGGTCGCCGGTGCCACGGCCTGCGGTGCGGCCGGGGCGGCCGCTTCGGGAGCGTCGGCGGCGTGTGCCGACAATCCGGCGCACACAGCCAGCGCGGCCGCACTCATCCAGAACCGACGTGCGATACGTTGGAACGACATGCGAAAACTCCTTGAATGTTGGTCAGGCTGCCGACGCGGCGTGGTGATGTCCGGATGCGGACTTGCGCGCCACCGCGGCCAGCACGATGCCCATGAGCACCGCGGCCAATACTAGCCCCGACGTGCAGGCAAACCAGAAGCCGCGCGCGCCCAACAGACCCTGAGGTGTCATGCCGGTGAGATCGAAACCCACCAGATAGCCGCCGCCCAGGCCCACGCCCCACATCGCCACGGCGTAAATGACCATCGGCAGCGTCGCCACTTTGTAGGCGCGCACGGTGAAGGCGGCCACGGTCTGGGCCGCATCGGCCACATGAAAGACCACGACCCAGGCCAGCAAGGGCAAGGCCGCGGCCGCGATCGCAGCGTCGTTGGTATACAGGCCGACGATGCCCACGCGCCAGACATAGACCCCGGCCGCCATGACGAAAGCCAGCGCCGCGCCGATGGCGACGCCGTGCCAGCCGATGCGGCGCGCGGCGCGCGTATCGCCGGCACCGATGTGCTGGGCCACGAGCGTGGCGGTCGCGATCGCGATCGCAAGCGGCAGCATGAACAACACGCTGACCAGATTGGCGACGATCTGATGCCCGGCCACCGGCACATTGCCCAGGCGCGCGATGAAGATCGCCATGAACACGAAGCCCGTGACTTCGATGAGCATCGACGCACCCATGGGCAGGCCGAGGCGCAGCAATTCGCGCTGCGCCTGCCAACGCGGCTTGACGAGCCCGCGCCAGCCGAAGCGGCTGTAGAACGGATCGCGCAGCATGATGAAGGCGCTGGAGGCCAGCATCAGCCACATGGTGCAGGCGGTGGCCATCGCGCAGCCGGGCGCGCCATGCGCAGCCAGATGCCAGGTGCCCCAGGGCGTGGGCACATCGGCACCGAAGATGAACAGCAGGTTGAGCGGAAATTTGAGCAGCAAGCCGCCGACCTGGACGACCATCACCATCTTGGGCCGCGAGACCGCATTGCTGAGCGCGCGAAACACCTGAAAGCCGAGCGCCGCGGGCAAAGCGAGCGCCAAGGCCTGCAGGTATTGCGTCATGCGCGGCACCAGGGCCGGGTCGGCATGGGTCAAGGCCAGCCAGGGCGCCGGAAACGCGAGCACCGCCGCGCCGACCAGGCTCAGGAACAGCGCGAGCCAGCCGCCTTGCATGACTTCTTCGCCGATCTCGCTTTCGCGCTTGGCGCCATACAACTGGCCGACCACCGGCGCGAGCGCCATCACCACGCCCATGCCGCCGATGAAGACCGAGATGTAGACCGCGCCGCCGACCGCGAGCGCGGCCAGGTCGTCGGCCGAGGCGCGCGCGGTCATCGCGGTGTCGATGACGCCGTAGGCGATCACCGCGATCTGACCGACGAAGATCGGCCAGGCGATCGGGAACAAGCGCTGCGCAGTCGCCCAGATGGCGCCCGGCCGCATCATGGCGCGGCCGTGCCGGTGTCGGGTGCCTCGACCCGGCGATACAGCGTGAAGCGCTCCGATCGGTCGGTGGCGCGGCGGCCTTCCCAGACTTTGCGCCAACGCGCGGCATCGGGCGCGGGCAGCGTCTGGTTCACGTTTTGATAGCGCAGCAACCAGCCGCAACGGTTGCCGAAATGCAGGTCGTTGAAATACGCGAGCGACGCGCGCTGCGCCGGCCCCAGGTATTCGGGGCGCACGCATTGGCCGCGCGGCATCACCTCGGTGATCTGCTCGGCGACATGGCGATAGGTCTTGAGGTAATCGACATACGGCAGCAGCAAGGTCATGAACAAGGTCCAGACGATGGTCACGCCGGCCGCCGAAAGCACCACGGTGCGCCACAACACTTCGGGGCGCGCACGCACACGCCACCAGACCAGCCAGCCCCAGGCGAAGGTCGCAATCAACGCGATCGCGCATTCGACGAAGCTGAATTCCGGCACGAAGCCCGGGGCGAGCTTGGCGAAGTTGTGCGCGATCTGAGCCGGCGTGCCCGTCATCATCGCGATCCAGCCCAGCCAGATCAGGACCGCGAACACCGAGAACATCATCAGCGCGAACCAGTCGATCAGGTTGGCGGTGCCGCGCCGCAAAGTGGGCAAGGCGAACGCGGCCAGCAAAATCAAGGGCGCGGAAATGATCATCATCGCGGCCTGCCCGATTTCATGCGCGACCAGCATGGCGACCACGCCGACACCGAGCGCGACCAGACCGAGCGTCATGTGCGGCGTGCGCCATTGCGCGCGCCAGGCCCAGACCGCCCACGCGGCCAAGGGCCAGGCCGGCCAGGTGTACCAAGGCAGGTTACGCAGGTAGTAGGCCCAGTTGGACCACGACAGAAACCACCAGCCGAAACCTTGCGCGGCCCACCAGGTGGTCAAGTAGGCTGCGCCGCCCTGCTCGGC
>CAXBRX010000293.1:0-4548 GCA_963977835.1 uncultured Derxia sp. | reverse complement strand
AAAGCCTGATCGGCATCATCAACGACATTCTCGATTTCTCGAAGATCGAAGCCGATCGCATCGAATTGGAGAACATCGTTTTCGACCCCAAGGCGATCGCCGCGCGCGTCAATGGTCTGCTGAGTGTGCAGGCCACCGAAAAGGCGCTCGATCTGCGGCTCATCTGCGCCAACGACCTGCCCAGGGCCCTGGAGGGTGATCCTTTGCGCCTGCAGCAGGTGCTGACCAACCTGGTCGGCAATGCGCTCAAATTCACGCAGTACGGCAGCGTCATCGTGCGCGTGCAGCGCGCGGGGCGCGTCGCCGACGATCCGCGCCGCGCCTGGCTGCGGTTCGAAGTCGAAGACACCGGCATTGGCATGGGCCCCGAGGTGATCGGCATGTTGTTCCAGCCGTTCTCGCAGGCCGATGCGACCACCACGCGCAAGTACGGCGGCTCGGGCCTGGGGCTGGCGATCTCGCATCGTCTGGTCGAACTCATGGGCGGCGCGATTTCGGTGACGAGCGAACCCGGGGTCGGCAGTTGTTTCGCCGTCGAGGCGCCTTTCCTGGTGACCGCTGCGCGGCCGGAGACGTTCGATCAGCCGAAACCGGCGAGCGATGCCGCGGCCGAGCATGAGCGCCTGGTTGCGCTCGGCGCGCAGGTGCGCGTGCTGCTCGTCGAAGACAATCCGATCAATCTGATGCTGTGTTCGTCGATGCTCGAGGGCGCGCAGGTCAATTACGACACCGCGATGGATGGCCAGGAAGCATTGGCCTTCTTGCACGACCAACGCTACGACCTGGTGTTCATGGATTGCCAGATGCCGGTGCTCGATGGCTACCAGGCGGTACGCCATTGGCGCGAGCATGAACAAGCGAACGGTCTGGCGCGCCTGCCCGTCGTCGCGCTGACCGCCAATGCCCTGAGCGGCGACCGCGAACGCGCGATCGAGGCCGGCTTCGACGATTACCTGGCCAAGCCGTTCACGCTCGAACAATTCGAGCACATGCTGCTGGTCTGGCTCAAGCGTTGAAGCGGCGCAGGCCGTCGAGATCGACCACCGTCACGCCGCCGTATTCGAGGCGCAGCAGGCCTTCCTTTTCGAGCAGTTGCAGCGCCTGGTTGGCGCGCTGACGCGAGGCGCCCGACAGGAAACCGATCTCTTCCTGCGAGATCTGGATCTGCTTTTGCGCACCCGGACACAAGATGGGATTGAACAAGGAAGCGATCGCCCGCGCGACGCGCGCGTCGGGGTCGAGCATGCGCTCGTGCTCGACCGCGGCGATGAATTGTCCGAGTCGTTCGTTGAGCTGCACGAGCAAAAAGCGGTTGAACGGAATGCTCGAATCGAGCAGGCGTTCGAAGGTGGCGCGCGGCATGAAGGCAACCCGGCTGCGGCGCAGCGCCGTCACGTCGTAACGGCGCAGTTCGCGTTTGAGCAAGGAGCCTTCGCCCCACCAGCCGCCGGGCGCGATGCCCGCGAAGGTGATGGACTTTCCTTCGGCCGAAAACTTGTTCATCTTGACCAGACCGTCGATCAGACCGTTCCAGTACTCGACGCTCTCGCCCATGCGGCAGACCGGTTCGCCTGGACCGAATTCGCGTACGACGATTTCGCGCACCGCGAGTTCGAGTTGTCGGGGATCGATTTTGTCGGCCCAGACGCTTGCGGCCTTGAGTTCATCAACTGTCAGCATGACGACATTGTCCTGCAAGTGACAGACCCGCACCAGACGAAGCCCTAGGGTGAGCACTCGCCACGAAGCGACGCAGCTTGCGATGACGGCTGGTGCGATGCAATACAGGGTATACGCGCGCCATGATCGATCACCGTTTCCTCGCTAGGGGTAACTGCTAGCTGCGCGGTGAGTGAGCGAGAACGACACTAACTCGCCGCGCTGCCGCAAGGCGCGCCTGTGGTGGCTACAGAGCGGAAACATCCGCCAAGCAAGGAGACAGTCCCGTGCCGGACCACGCGACGCATGCCGCGTCGTCGTCGCAGATTGCTGCGGCGGCTTCAGCGACGACCTTTCCGCGGCTGCTCAAGCAGCATGCGGCCCAGCGCCCGAATGCGCCCGCCATTCGCGAGAAGGATCTCGGGATCTGGCAGACCCATACCTGGCGCAAAGCGCTCGACGAAGTGCGCGCGCTCGCGCTCGGCCTGCATCACCTCGGGCTCAAGCGCGGCAGCAATCTCGCCATCGTCGGCGACAACCGTCCGCGCCTGTATTGGGCCATGGCCGCCGCGCAAGCGATGGGCGCGGTGCCGGTGCCGTTGTACCAAGACGCGATCGCGACCGAGATGGTCTATGTGCTGCAAGACGCCGAGATCGAGATCGCGGTCGTCGAAGACCAGGAGCAGGTCGACAAGCTGCTCGAACAATTGCCCAATCTGCCGCTGCTCAAGCACATCGTCTATGACGACCCGCGCGGGTTGCGCAATTACACCGCGCCGCAATTGCAAAGCTACGACCAGGTGCAATTGCTTGGCCGCGATCTGCACAGCGCCCAGCCGCAATTGTTCGACGCCGAAGTGGAACAAGGCTCACCCGACGATGTGAGCGTCATGCTCTACACCTCGGGCACCACCGGCAAACCCAAGGGTGTGTGCCAGACCCACCGCGCCTTCATCGCCTCGGCCCAGGGCGACATCGCGCTCGATCATTTCGACGCGCAGGGCGACATCCTGAGCTACCTGCCGATGGCCTGGGTCGGCGACCATCTGTTCAGTTATGCGCAAGCGCTGGTTGCGGGCTTCACCGTCAATTGCCCGGAATCGAGCGATACCGTGATGACCGATCTGCGCGAGATCGGCCCCACCTATTACTTTGCGCCGCCGCGGGTGTTCGAGAACATCCTGACGCAGGTGATGATCCGCATGGAAGACGCGGGCGCGCTCAAGCGCGGCATGTTCCATTACTTCATGGGCGTGGCCAAACGCTGCGGCGCCAAGATGACCGATGGCCGCGCGAGCCAAGTGCCGGCGGGCGACAAGCTGCTGTACACGCTCGGCAATTGGCTCGTCTATGGTCCGCTGCGCAATGTGCTCGGCATGAGCCGGCTCAAGGTGGCCTACACCGGCGGCGCCGCGATCGGCCCCGACCTGTTCGACTTCTATCGTTCGATCGGCATCAATCTCAAGCAGCTTTACGGCCAGACCGAAACCTGCGTGTACGTCTGCAAACAGCCCGACGGCGAGGTGCGCCTCGACACCGTGGGCAAGCCTTTGCAAGGCGTGCAGATCCGCATCGCCGACAACGGCGAAGTGCAGGTGCAAACCCCGGGCTTGCTCAAGGAGTATTACAAGCGCCCCGACGCGACCGCCGAGGCGCTGACTGCCGACGGCTGGTTCATGACCGGCGACGCCGGCTTCTTCGACGGCGACGGACACCTGAAGATCATCGATCGCGCCAAAGACGTGGGCAAGCTTCAGGACGGCACTCTGTTCGCGCCGCAATACATCGAGAACAAGCTCAAATTCTTTCCGTACATCAAGGAAGCGGTCGCCTTCGGGCATGAGCGCGAGCAATGCTGCGCCTTCATCAACATCGACATGCCCGCGGTCGGCAACTGGGCCGAAAAGCGCAACCTGCCGTATGCCGGCTATGTGGACCTGGCCAGCAAACCCGAGGTGTATGAACTGATTGCCGAATGCGTCGAGAAGGTCAATGCCGACCTTGCGCACGACGCCGCGCTCGCGGGCTCGCAAGTGCATCGCTTCCTGGTGCTGCACAAGGAACTCGACCCCGACGATGACGAACTCACGCGCACCCGCAAGGTCAGGCGCAATTTCATCGCCGAGAAATACGCGGTCCTCATCGAGGCGCTTTACGGCGGCAAGGCCAGCCAGTTCATCGAGACCCTCGTCAAATTCGAAGACGGGCGCACCGGCAAGGTCGCGGCCGATCTGAAGATCCGCGATGTGAAGACCTATGCCGCCGCGGCCGCATCGAACGCCGAACCGCTCGCCCGACAGGCTGCCTGATCCATGACCGCCATGCCCGACCAGACGCCCGCCGCCATCGCCGGCCACAACCATTCCGCCAGCCGCATCGGCGAGGTGATCCTCAAGCTCGAGAACATCTCGCTGCAATTCGGCGGCGTGAAAGCGCTGACCAACATTTCCTTCGATGTGCGCGAGCACGAGATCCGCGCCATCATCGGCCCGAACGGCGCGGGCAAGAGTTCGATGCTCAATGTCATCAACGGCGTCTACACCCCGACCGAAGGCAAGATCACGCTGCGCGGCCATACCTATCGGCAGATGAATCCGTATCGCGCCGCGCGCACCGGCATCGCACGCACCTTCCAGAACCTGGCCTTGTTCAAAGGCATGAGCGTGCTCGACAACATCATGACGGGGCGCACCCTCAAGATGAAGCGCGGACTGTTCTGGCAGGCGCTGCGCTTCGGCCCGGCCGAGCGCGAAGAGATCGCGCACCGCGAAAAGGTCGAACGCATCATCGACTTCCTCGAAATCCAGGCGCATCGCAAGACGCCCGTCGGCCGGCTGCCTTACGGCTTGCAAAAGCGCGTCGACCTCGGCCGGGCGCTCGCAATGGAGC
>CAXBRX010000292.1:0-4565 GCA_963977835.1 uncultured Derxia sp. | reverse complement strand
GATCGCGCAACCGCACAAGGCATCCTGCCCGCCGACGCGCGCGAACAAGCGGCCGCCTCGCGCGAACGCCCATGGCCGGTCGTGGTGCTGACCTTCGTCGGCGCATTCCTGGCATCGATTCCGCTGGCAGGCTTCTTCCTGCTGATGTTCGAATGGGCGCTGCGCGAACATACGAGCTTCTATGTGCTGGGCGCATTGCTGGTGACGCTCGGCGTCGTGCTGATGCGGGTGCGCTCGATTCCGCTGTTTTTCGAGCAATGGGGCGTGATCGCGTTCGCCGCCGGCTTCGGCATGCTCTGGTTCGTGCTCATCGAGGATCTCGATGCCCAGGCCGGCAACGCCGTGATCTGCGCGCTCGCATTCGCGCTGGCACTCGCCCTGCCGGCCGCTTGGATGCGCGCCTCGCTCGCCTTGCTCGCGGGCGCGGCCTTCGCGATCGCCTTCCTCAGCCGCGACTACCATCATTTTGCCTACGACGAACTGCCCGAGACCACCTTGCGGGTGCGCCTCGTCATCCTCGCGATGCTCGCGCTCTGGTGGGCCGCAATCGCCCTCGTCGATCGCACGATGCGCGCTGGCGGCGCCCGGGTGCGCGGCGCGCAACTGCTCGCGCCGATCAGCGACGGCTGGCTCGTGGCCACGCTCGCACTCGTGATCCTCAGCGTGGGCAACACCTTCCTCATGGGCAGTTTCGGCGGTCAGGTCGTGAGCGACATCGGCAACGACGTGATCGGCCGCGGTGTCGATGGCGTGGCCACCGGACTCGCGCCGCGCATGCTCGGCGTGCTGTGCGCTTTTGCCGCCGCCGCGGTGCTGTTGCGCGCCTGGCCGGCCTTGCGCACGCCCTTGGGCGCCGGGCTCGCACTCGCGGGCGCGGCCTTGTCATGGGCGATCACCGCCCTGGGCGCGGTGCTGCTGATCGGCGCGATCTGCGCGCGCACGCGTCGCGATCGTCTCGCCATCCTCGCTTGCGTCGTCGCGGTCTGGGTCATCGGCGCGTTCTATTACCTGCTCGCGCTGCCGCTCGCGACCAAAGCCTTGCTGCTCACGGGCGTTGGCGCGGGCGTCGGTCTGCTGGTCTGGGTCGAGGCGCAACGGCGCGCGCCGGCAGCACAGAGCGCGAGCATCGACGCATCGGAGGCCGCTTCCTCCTCAACCACGGCCGCCGCCTCGCCGACCGAACCGCCTGCCGCCGCACCAGGTGCGCCGCGGCTCGACTTCAGCCTGCGCGGCGCGTCGGTCTGGGTGCTGGTCGGGCTCGCGGCGGTGCTCGCGGTGGCCAATTACGCGATCGTCGACAAGGAGCGCGTGATCGCGCATGGCCGCACGGTCTATGTCGCGCTTGCCCCGGTCGACCCGCGCTCATTGATGCAAGGCGATTACATGGCCTTGAATTTCCGTGTGCCCAATCCCGATTACACGCCGGCCGACACCTTCGACGGCAAGCGGCCCAAAGTCGTCGCCAAGCTCGACGCGCGCGGCGTCGCCACGGTCAACCGGCTGTCCGATGGCACGCCGCCGGCCGCCGACGAAGTGCTGATCGAGCTCACGCCCGGCCCGGGCAACGATTGGATGCTGGTGACCAACGCCTGGTATTTCCGCGAAGGCGAGGCCGAGCATTGGGCGGCCGCGCGTTACGGTGAATTCCGCGTGCTGCCCGATGGCCGCGCATTGCTCGTCGGCATGGCCGATGCGCAATTGGCCCGCATCGAGTACCTGCGACGCTAGCGCGCGCTCATGGCGCCGCCGCGCAAGCGGCGCCAGAGCGCATCGCCGGCCAATGGCCCGGCACCGAAGCACAACAACGTCGCGAGCATCACGCCCCACAGAAAATGCTGGCCGAGCGCCGCTTCGGCCAAGCCCGGATAAGAGATCACCGCGACCGCGTTGAGAATGAACAAGCCGGCCGCGCCAAAGCGCGTGAACACGCCGAGCACGAGCAGCACCGGCAGCACGACCTCGCCCGTGGTGCCGGCCACCGCGGCCACTGCCGGCGACAGCACCGGCACGTGATATTCCTCGGTGAACAGAAACACCGTGGTGCTCCAATCGCGCAGCTTGGTGAGGCCGGAAGCGAAGAACACCTGGGCCACATAAAGGCGCAGACACAACAGCCAGAGGGCCTGCGCCTTGGGCGTGAGCCAGGCGTCGGCGGTGCGCCCGATGGTGGTGAGTTTCATGAGGGCTCCTTGGCCAAGGCATCGATGAGCGCCTGCGCTTCTTGTGCATCGAGCGCCGCCACGCGCACAGTCCAACCATCGCGATAGACGAGCGCACCTTGTGCGCGCCAGACGATTGCACCAGGCTCGCATGCGGCATCGTCCTGATGCGCAAGCCAAAGATCGGCGATCGGATGCGCGCTCGCGAGCACTTGCGTGCCGGGCGCCCATAACACGGCCGGTTCGCGCGGCACCCGTTCCGGCGCGGCATCGGCGGCAATCTCGGCCAGGTGGACCGCCCATTCGAGCCGCGCAAGATCAGGCAGATAAGGCAGCGTCTGCGTGCGCGCATCGCTTGCAACGAACTCGGCCAGAGCGTCGCCATACGCACCGAGATCGCCGCATAGCGAAGGCTGCCGCGCGCAATAAGCGCGGGCGAGACCCGCAAAGAATTCCGCGCCGACCACCCGCTCGATGACCGGGTAATGCGCGCGCAAGGCGTTGGTCGCGTTGACGATCGCATTGGCGCGATAGATTGCGAGGCGCCGCGCATTGCGCTCGGCCGCGCCATCGAGCAAGGCGACGGCCGCGGCGAGTGTGGGCGCATGGGAAGCCGCGCGGGCGTCGAAGCTGCGCAAGGCCGCGCCGATGCGCGCTTGTGCCTGCGCCAAGGCGGCGGCGGGCATGGAGGCCGCGCGGTCAGTCATGGCAGACCTCCGTTGGCTCACGCACCGTTTCCACGCTGGCGGCAATCGCGGTATTGCGTGCCTGCACATCCGCTCGCACCCGAGCCTGCGCTTTCCAAGCAAGCGATGCTTCATCTATCAGCACTTCGAGCGCCGGCACGCGCGTGTCCCATTCGATGAGCGTCGGCGCGCTGCCGAAGCGCGCGAGCACCGCGTCGTACAAAGCCCAGACCGCGGGCGTCACGCGGGCGCCATGGTCGTCGATCAGGCATTCGTCGCTCACGCAATGCCCGGCCAGATGCATTTCTTCGACGAGGCCCACGGGCAGACGATCGAGCAAGGCGACCGGATCGAAACCGAAGTTCACGCTGTTGACGTACAGGTTGTTCACATCGAACAGCACGCCGCAACCGCTGCGGCGCGCAGCCTCGGCCATGAAACTCAATTCGTCCATTTCGTCATCGGCGAAGCGCAGATAGGCGGTAGCGTTTTCAATGAGAATGCGACGCCCGAGTGCTTCCTGAGTCTGTTCGATGTGCTCGACCAGGGTGGCAAGTGCCGCCCGCGTGTAAGGCATTGGCAACAGATCGTTGAAATGCGCGCCCGGCATCGCGGTCCAGCAGACATGCTCGGACACCAAGGCCGGTTCGATGCGATCGGCGAGCGCGCGCAAGGCGCGCAGATGCGCGGGGTCGAGCCCATGCGCATTGCCCAGGCCCAGCCCGACACCATGCAGGCTCACGGGCAGATCGGCACGCACACGGGCCAGCATGGCGAGCGCGGCGCCGCCGGCACCGAAGAAATTCTCGCTATGGACTTCGACGAAGGAAGCGGGGGCGATGGCCGCCACACCGGCTGCGCCGACCGCACGGTAGTGCGGCTGGCGCAGCCCGATGCCGACCGAAGATCGGGCGAGCGTCATGGCCTGGACTCAGCTCTTCTTCATGTCCATGTGCTTCTTCATCGCCATTTCGGGCGTGAGCGCACCGCCCATTTGTTCGCAAGTGCCCTTGGGCACGGCCTTCCAGTCGTCGGCCGCGAGATCCATCTTCGATTGCCCGGCGCAGGCATGGGTGCCGGCCTTGTTGGCGCAATCGTTCTGGCCCGCCTTGGCGATGCCGAAGCATTTTTCCTTGGCGTCCTGCGCGAACGCGGTGGTGGTGAGGCCGGCCGCCGAAATGGCGAGCACCGAGGCGAGGGCCGATTGCAACAAAGCGCGTTTGTCCATGTGTGTTCTCCGCTGAATGAGGCGTTTTGGCGTGGGCGACATGCCCACACGCCTAGTCAGTCGGAGATCGCGCGGCTTTCTTACACAAGCCGACATGAACCCGATGCCATAATGCGCGACCTTTGTTGCGGCGCCACTCATGGACATCCTTTTGCTCGTCAAGGCCGCGATCCTCGGGATCGTCGAAGGCCTCACCGAATTCCTGCCGATCTCGTCGACCGGCCATCTGATTCTCGCGGGCTCCTTGATCGGCTTCACCGGTCAGAACGCCTCGACTTTCGAAATCGTGATCCAGACCGGCGCCATCCTGGCCGTGATCTGGGAATACCGGGCGCGCATCCTGAGCACCCTCGCCGGCCTCGCGACCGAACGCCGCGCGCAAAAATTCGCGCTCAATGTCGTCATCGCCTTTTTGCCAGCGGCGGCGATCGGCGTGGCTTTCAACAAAGTCATCAAGGAACATCTGTTCCATCCGCGCCCGGTCGCGGCGGC
>CAXBRX010000291.1:0-4595 GCA_963977835.1 uncultured Derxia sp. | reverse complement strand
CAGATACGCGCTGTTTTCAACGGCCATGATCACATGCAGGATACGGTGTTAATGAAGGGGAAACTGCCCTTCGTTTTCGACGGGCACTTTGGCGGAAACTGGGGAAAGCCTTATAAAGGGTTCCGCGTGGTGGAACTGTGGAAGGACCATACACTCGCTTCTTATATGATGGATCCGAATGAGAAGATCAATCCTGCCAAATTGTATTACACACAATGATCACTATGTCATATCCTCGCTTGTTTTTAGCGCTCACCATTTTCTATTGCACTTCTGTTCTTGCCCAGCCTTTGTCGCCATGAGTGCGCCCATGCCGCAAGCCTTGCCTGCCCGCCAGCCTGCCGCCGCGCGCGCTCCTGCGCCGCGCTACGCGATCTATTTCGCGCCCGCCCCCGATTCGGGATGGTGGCGTCTGGCCAGTGTCTGGCTCGGGCGCGACGCCATGCAAGGCGCCGAACTCGCGCAACCGAATGTGCCCGGCATCGATCGCATCGATCTGCAAACACTGACCGCCGCGCCGCGCCGGTATGGCTTTCATGCGACGCTCAAGGCGCCGTTCCGCCTCGTGGCCGGAGCGCAGGAAGGCGAGTTGCTGCGCGCATGCGCAGGCTTTGCGCGCACCCAGCGGCCGGTGGAATTGGGCTTGCTCGATGTCGCGCCGCTCAGCGATTTTCTGGCGCTGCAACCCGTGGCGCCCACGCCCGCGCTGCACAGCTTCGCCTTTGCTTGTGTGCGTGCGCTCGATGGCTTGCGCGCGCCGGCGCCGCCCGAAGAACTCGCGCGCCGCATCGCCACCGGACTCACGCCGCGCCAGCTCGCCTTGCTCGATGGCTGGGGCTATCCGTATGTGGACGATGAATTCCGCTTTCACATGACGCTGACCGATCGCGTCGACGAGGCGCAAAGCGCGCTGTTGCTGCCTTGGCTCAGGAAGTACTTCGCTTCGGTGCTCGCCAAGCCGATCGTGATCGATGCCATCAGCCTGTACCAGGAAGCCGCGCCGGGCGCGGATTTCCGTTTGATCGAACAATTCCCGCTCGGCGCATGAACGGACAACTCGTGATCGTGGTCGGCGCTTCGGGCGCCGGCAAAGACAGCCTGTTGCGCTGGCTCGAACAACACCTCGCCGCCGAACGCGGACGACATGCCAACATCCGCATCGCCACGCGCTGGATCACGCGCACCGCGCATGCGAGCGAGCGCCATCACACCGTGGATGACGCGCGTTTTGCCGCCATGCTCGCGGCCGACGAATTCGCCTTGCATTGGTCGGCCAACGGCGCGCGTTACGGCGTCGGGCGCGAGATCGACGCCTGGCTCGCGCTCGGCGACACCGTGGTCGTCAACGGTTCGCGCGCGCATCTGCCCCAGGCCGCGGCGCTCTATCCGCAAACCCATGCCGTGCACGTGCAGGTCAATGCGCAAGTGCTCGCACGACGCCTGCAAGGGCGCGGACGCGAAACCGCCGAGGAAGTGCAGGCACGTCTGGCGCGCCACGCCGCGCTCGACGCGCCGCTTGCGCTCGACCCTGGGCGCGTGACGGTGATCGATAACGACGGCGAGCTCGAAGACGCGGGACGCGCCTTGCTGCATCACTTGCGCGAACTCACACGTCCGGTGCCGCGTGATCCACCAGCAATTGCACTCGATCGGCAGCGAATGCCGTCGCACTGAACTGGATCGGCACGCCCGCGCCGTCCACGTTCACGCCGATCAGCAACAAGATGGGCTGGCCGGCACCGATGTGCAGCCGTTGCGCGCGCGCGTTGTCGGGCAACTCGGCCACGATGCGCGTCGAGGTGCGCGTGTAATCGTCGACACCGAATTCGGCCAGCGCCCGCGTGACCGAGCGATGCGCGCCGATGCGTTCGCCGATGCCCGCGAAACGGCGCGCCGGAAAGCAATGCACGCCATGGCTCAACGGCAGATCGTCGGCGGTGCCGATGGTTTCGACGCGCTCGACGCGCGTGCCCACGCGCAAGCCCAGCGCCTTGGCGGTCTCGGCATCGGCCGGCACGGTCTCGACGTGGATCACATCGAGCGCGCCGCTGGCCTGTTGGCGCGCGAGGTTTTGCGAAAACCGCGTGCGCAGCCCGAGCGCGTATTCGAAGACACCGCCGCGCACGGCCGAGCCGCGCCCTTGCCGGGTTTCGAGCACGCCGCGGTCCTTGAGGCCTTGCAAAGCCTGGCGCACGGTATGGCGATTGACGCCGAATTCCTCGGCGAGCGCATGCTCGGTCGGCAAACGGCCTTGCGGATAGCGCGATTGCGCGATGCGCGTTTCGAGCTCGGCGGCGATCTGGCGCCAACGCGCAAGACCGTTGCTGCGGGAGACGATGGCGGAAGCGGCGGTGGTCTTCACAGGGCAATGTTCACAAGAAATTCATCAACGGCGCGCGGCGTCTGTGTATTCTCGGCGGATCGAATTCATTTGTCTAGACAATATGAACCAGCCGACACCCCCCGCCGATCACACCGCCGATCACACCGCCGGCACCGCGCCGCGGGCGCGCTGGATGAGCGCACTCGCCATGGCGCAGGCGCAAGAACTCGCGGCGATGCCGCTGCCTTGGCCCGATGACGCGCATTGGTTGCGCCGCCCGCAGACCGGCCTGGTGATGGTGCGCGCGCGCACCGGCGGCACCGGCGCGCAATTCAATCTCGGTGAAGTCACGGTCACGCGCTGCGCGCTCAAGCTCGGCGACGGCACCGTGGGCCTGGCCTATGTGCGCGGGCGCGACACCCATCACGCGAAACTCGCGGCCTTGCTCGACGCCCGTTTGCAGCAAGCGCAGACGCGCGGCGAACTCGATGCCGCACTCGCGCGCTGGATCGCACCGCTCGACCTTGCCCGCCGCGCCCGCCATGCCGAGCGGCATGCGCGCAGCCAATCGACGCGGGTCGATTTCTTCACCGTCGTGCGCGGAGAAAACGAATGAGCGCCATCGCTTCGGAATTGCTCGCACCGGGCTTCGACGATCCGGTCCATGACGCGCAGCGCGTCTTTCGCGGCCTGCTCGACGCGCTCGCCCGCCCCGGGCGCATCGTCGATCTCGCCGGTGCCTTCGGCGGCCTGAGCGAATTGCCTGACCAGGTGCCGCGCAGCTTGGCTGCCGGCCTGCTCGCCCTGACCGACGCCGACGCGCCGGTATGGATCACCCCCGAAGCGCCTGCGCTCGCCGCCTTGCTGCGCTTTCATGCGGGTGCGCCGATGCAGGCCGGTCCCGAAGGCGCGGCGTTCGCGGCCATGCTCGATGCGGGTGCGGCACTGCCCTTGGCGCGCTACGAACGCGGCACGCCCGATTACCCCGACCGCAGCACCACCATCTTCATCGCGGTGCCCGCGCTCGAAGGCGGGCCGCAAGTGCGTCTGCGTGGCCCGGGGATCGCGACCAGCACGACCATTGCACCGCGCGGCCTGCCGACCGACTTCTGGCGCGAACGCGCGGCCATGCGCGCCGAATTCCCGCTCGGCATCGAGATCTATCTGTGCGCCGGCACCCGCGTGCTCGGCTTGCCGCGCACCACCCAAGCCGAGGAGGAAGGCTGACATGTACGTCGCAGTCAAAGGCGGCGAATCCGCCATCCTGGGGTCTTATGCCTTGCTCGACGAAGCGCGCCGCGGCGATGTCGCAGTGCCCGAGATCAGCGTGGCGCAAATCCGCGAACAACAACGCCTTGCGGTCGCGCGCGTGATGAGCGAAGGCGCGCTGTACGACCCCGACCTCGCCGCGCTCGCGATCAAGCAAGCGGCCGGCGATCTGATCGAAGCGATCTTCCTGTTGCGCGCCTATCGGACCACCTTGCTGCGCTTCGGCGCGAGCGTGCCGATCGACACCGCGCGCATGCGCGTGCAACGGCGCATCTCGGCCGCGTTCAAGGAGGTGCCGGGCGGACAAGTGCTCGGCGCAACCTACGACTACACCCAGCGCCTGCTCGATTTTTCCTTGCTCGACACGCCCGGCGCCGACCTTGGCGCGGGGTCCGGCACCGGCACGCCCGCGGCGGCGATGGCGGCAGCGGCGTGGTCTTGCGTGGAGAAAATGTTGCAGCTGGCCCAGCGCACATCGGCGCCCAGGTCGACCAGGGTCTCAATGAGAACCGCGGTCTGAATCGTCATGTGCAGCGAACCGGTGACGCGCACGCCCTTGAGCGGCTTGTCTTTGGCGTACTTGCGGCGGATCGACATCAGACCCGGCATTTCGCTTTCCGCAATGCTGATTTCCTTCCGGCCCCATTCGGCCAGGGACATGTCTGCGACCTTGTATTTCAGGTCTACGGGGGTAGCTAGGGTGCTCATCAACAACCTCTGGGAAGAATTTATATCGTGAAATCTCGATACGTAGATATAATACCACGTAGGGGCATGGCGTCAATCCTCAAATCTCTTAGGCTGCTGGCAGAGCCGAGCCGCGTTCGCATCCTATTACTGCTGGAGCGGGAAGAGCTTTCGGTGGCTGAGTTACAAGAGATCCTCGGCATGGGCCAAAGCACCATATCGACGTATCTGGCGCAGTTGCGAGCGGCGGACTTGGTGGAAGACCGGCGCACGGGCAAGAACAGCATGTATAGCATCAAACCGGGCGCTCCCCGGG
>CAXBRX010000290.1:0-4598 GCA_963977835.1 uncultured Derxia sp. | reverse complement strand
GCCGAAGCGGCCGCCAATGCGAAGGCAGGTCTGGGCGGCGCGTCGGCCGCGCCTGACGATAAATTTGCGCCTTTGCATACCAAGTTCTGAACTTCGGCACGCAAGCTGCGCCCGCGCGACCCGCGCGCGGGCTTAAATCCGGTAGATTGCCAAGGTTGACGCCGCTGCAGGCGGTGCGTCGCAACCTCAAACAACGCCGCGTTTCATGAAGATCATCATCCTCGGCGCCGGCCGGGTCGGTGAGTCGGTGGCCGAAAGCCTGGTCTCCGAACACAACGACATCACGGTCGTCGATACCGACACCGCCAAGCTCGCGCAATTGCAGGAACGCTTCGACCTGCGGACCTTGTCGGGCAATGCCATCCTGCCCTCGGTCATGCGCGATGCGGGCGCCGAAGACGCCGACATGATGATCGCGGTCACCGCGCTCGACGAAACCAACCTCGTCGCGTGCAAGCTGGCCCAGCAATTGTTCAACATCCCGACGCGCATCGCGCGCGTGCGCTCCTCGCAATTCCAGGAAGTGCCCGAGATCACCGGCGAAGGCGGCTTCGAGGCGCAGACCGTGATCTGCCCCGAGCAAAGCGTGGTCGATGTGATCGAGCGTCTGATCGAATATCCCGACGCCTTGCAAGTGCTCGAATTCGGCGAAGGCCGGGTCAGCCTGATCGCGGTGCGCGCCGAAGAAGGCGGGCCCATCGTTCAGCATCCGATCGGCGAGATCCGCCAACAGATTCCAGGCATCGATCTGCGCATCGTCGCGGTGTTCCGCAACGACCGGCCGCTCAAGGTCTCGGGCGAGATGATCATTCACGCTGGCGACGAAGTGTTCTGCCTCGCCTCGACCCAGCACATCCGCAAGGTGGTCGGTGAATTGCGCCGCATGGACCGGCCGGTCCGGCGCATCATCATTGCGGGTGGCGGCAACATCGGCCTGCGGCTCGCGCGTCGGCTTGGCGAGGACTACAACGTCAAGATCATCGAGTCGGTCAAAGGGCGCTGCGATTATCTGGCCACGCAATTGAGCGCCAGCACCCTGGTGCTCAACGGGGATGGCACCGATGAAGATCTGCTCGTCGACGAGAATGTGCTCGACACCGATCTGTTCCTCGCGCTGACCGACGACGACGAAGACAACATCATGAGTTGTCTGCTCGCCAAGCGCCTGGGCGCGCGGCGCACGCTCGCGGTCATCAATCGCAAGAGTTACGCCGAGCTCATGCAAGGCAGCGCGATCGACATCGCGATCTCGCCCAGCCATGCCACCATCGGCGAGTTGCTGCGGCATGTGCGGCGTGGCGACATCGTCGCGGTGCACAGCCTGCGGCGCGGCGCCGCCGAAGCGCTCGAAATCGTCGCGCATGGCGATGCCAAGGATTCGCGGGTGGTCGGCAAGCGCATCGAGGACATCGGTCTGCCCAAGGGCGCGATGATCGGCGCGATCGTGCGCGGCCTGAACGGCGGCACGGCGGCCAAGAATGGCGCCGCGCCCAAGGTGCTGATCGCGCATGACGACACGGTGATCGAATCGAACGACCGCGTGATCGTCTTCATCGACAACAAACGCATCCTGCCCAAGGTCGAACGCCTGTTCCAGGTCGACATCGGCTTCGTTTGAGCGAGCGACGATGGCGCGTAAACCTCAAAGCGTCCGTGCACGCCTGATCGCCCCGGTGCGGCGCGCGTCCGAAGTGCCGGCCGGCTTCGTGCGGCAGGTGTTCCCGGTCGTCAATGTGCTGGCCTTCGTCGTCATGCTGTTCTCGCTGACGATGGCGATACCGCTCGCCTTGTCGTGGTACCAGCACGATGCCGCTTTGTACGCCTACGACGAAGCCATCGCCTACACCATGGTCGGCGGGCTGTTGGCCTGGCTGGTCAGTGTGCGGTTTCGGCGCGAATTGCAAGCGCGCGACGGCTTCTTGCTGGTCTCGCTCGTGTGGACCGTGATCCCGGCCTGCGCGACCTTGCCGCTCATCTTCTATTACGCCCAGACGCCGACGCCGCTGTCTTTCGTCGATGCGTATTTCGAAACCGTCTCGGGCCTGACGACCACCGGCGCGACGGTGCTGACCGGGCTCGACGTCTTGCCGCCGTCGATCAATCTGTGGCGGCATCTGCTGGTCTGGCTGGGCGGCATGGGCGTGATCGTGCTGGCCGTGGCGGTGCTGCCTTTGCTCTGCGTCGGCGGCAGCCAGTTGTACCGCGCCGAGACCGCCGGGCCGATCAAGGACAGCAAACTCACGCCGCGCATCGCCGAGACCGCCAAAGGGCTGTACGGCGTTTATGTCGCGATCACGGTGGCCTGCATCCTTTGTTTTCGCGTGGCGGGCATGACCTGGTTCGACGCGGTCTGCCATGCGTTCTCGACCATGGGCCTCGGCGGTTTTTCGACCCATGACGCGAGCTTTGCGTACTTCAGCCACCGGCCCTGGATCGATTTCGTCGCGATCGTGTTCATGACCATCGCGAGCGTGAATTTCGCGATGCATTTTCTGGCCTGGCGCAAGAAGTCGTTCGCGCCGTATTTCTCCTGCCCCGAAGCGCGCTGGGTGTTGTTCACCCTGATCGGCGGCAGCACCGTGGTGTCCTTGTACATCTACGCCAACGGCTTGACCACCGGCCTCGCGCAAGCCTTCCGCGAAGGCTTCTTCAACACGATTTCGGTCGCGTCCACGACCGGTTTCGCGAGTGTCGATTACGAGCGCTGGCCGATCCCGATCACGCTGTTCATGATCTTGCTGAGCGTGTTTGCGACCAGCTCGGGTTCGACCGGCGGCGGCATCAAGATGATCCGCGCCATCGTCGTGCTCAAACTTGCGCGGCGCGAGTTGGCGCGCGCGCTGCACCCGAAGTTGGTGAGCCCCGTGCGTCTGGGCGAGGCTGCGGTCGATGCCAATGTGCTGTACGCGATCTTCGCCTTCTTGCTGTTGTACAGCGCGACCATCTTCATCGCCGCCTTCGTGCTGATGTTCTCTGGCCTCGACGCGAAGTCCTCGTTCACCGCGGTCCTGGCCTGCATCAACAACATGGGGCCGGGGCTGGGCGTGGTCGGGCCGTCGACCAATTACCAGGCGCTCGATGATCTGCAGGTGGCGGTGTGCACGGTCGTGATGCTGCTCGGGCGCCTGGAACTCATCACCTTGCTGGTGCCGCTTACGCCCACGTTCTGGCGCAAGTAGGACGGCGATGCCCATCCCGGTACAGGTGTGTTCACGCGCGCAATGGCCGGCGCAAGGCTTGGCCGTGCCTGCGCACGAGCGCTGGGCGGTGTTGTCCGACGGGGTGTTCGGTGCCGGTTTGCTGGCTGCGGATGCCGACACGCCCGGCCTCGAACACCACGCTTTGCTCGGGTGCGCGTGCTGCGCCGGGAATCTGGCTTTGCGCGTCACCCTGGGGCGCTTGATCCGGCGCGGCGGCTATACCCGCATTCTCATCGTGGTGATCGACCCCGACCATCGCGCGGGCGTGCTCAAGGTGCTCGAAGAAGCGCAATTCGCCCCGCATCTGATGCTCGATCCGCAGGACACCGGCTGCTGACTGCACGGTTTCGTGGAATATCCCCGGTTTTTCCTGGCTTGAACCCGGTCAAGTCAGCCCCAGATCTGCCGTAATCCAAGTTGTGGAGTGAAAGACTAGGGTTTCCAGGCGGAGGTTCACCATGCACATGATCTACAACAGCCCGATGTACTGCGTCGTCGAGTTTCCCGGCGTGCTGGCCGACGAGCCCGAAGTGGCAGTCGAAAAGGTGCGCGGTGGCCATGCCTTCCTGGGCGGCTACGAAATCATGGACAAGGTCTCGCGCCGCGAAATCTTCCTCGATGGCTCGCTTGCGCTGCATTTTCGCGAACGGGTCAGCGAACTCATCGATTCGGAACCATCGATGGATGAGATCGACGAATTCCTGGGCGGCTTCGGCGAGCTGATGCAGCAGCCGGTGGTCATGCACTGACGACAGCGCCGCCTCGTTGCGGCCAGAACAAGCAGGCGCGGGTGCTGAAAAAGCGCCCGCGCCTTTTTGTTTGGCTCAGGCGAATTTCGCGATCAGATCGGCCACGCGCTTGAGATGCACTTCGGGCGCGAGTTCTTTCTTGCGCGACTCGGCCAGCGGGAAGGTCTGCGGCTGCTGAATCGCGCAGGCGAGCATGTTGTAGAACGCTTTGTCGAGGGCTTTGCGGCTGGCCGACAATTGCTGGGCAATGTCTTCGCAGTTCGCGTCTTCCTCGATCATCTTCTGGATGCCGCGCAACTGGCCTTCGATGCGCCGCAACCTGACCACCATGTCGCGCTTCGTCTTCGCCTGTTCCTGAGCATCCATGTCGTTCATGAGCAGGTCCTGACCGATTCGGGCACGCCGAGTTTGCGAAGGATCAGGCCCAGCGGGCAGAAATTCGTGAAGCCAAACTGTAGCAGGTTGGCCCCGACGAACGCCGTGAACCAGAGCCAGTATTTGGAAACGAACACCGGGCTGGCTTCAACGCCGAGCGCGAGCGAAATGAGGATGAAGCTGCCCGCGAAAATGCGGATCAGGCGGTCGACGGTCATGCGGTTTCTCCTTCAGAGGGTGGTGCGTATTTGCGGCGATTGATGGCGTAGTACAA
>CAXBRX010000289.1:0-4639 GCA_963977835.1 uncultured Derxia sp. | reverse complement strand
CGGTCGCCAGCGCTGATTCGCGCTGCGCTTCGAGCGTGTCGAGCGCCATGGTGCCGGCGAGCACGGCGCCTGCGGCCACCAGCAAGGCCAGCGCAAGCCAGCCCGGCCAGCGCAAGCTGCCCAGCGCATGAACCAGGCGCGCGCGCCACAACAATGCCATCGGCGCGCACCGACCAATCCAGCTTGCCGACACCTTCATGGTCGTTGCACCTTGCGCGCGTCATTCGACGGCGCCGCGGCGGCCAGTGTCGTGCGCGATACCGCAACGGGCGCGATCGGATTGCCGGCGTCGATGGCCAGGCGCGCGCTGACCACATGCGCGCCGTTGATGTCGCGCCATTCATGCTGGGTCAGGCCGACGCGGCCGACGCCGGGCGCGCCGGCCAACCGGTGCATGTACGCGAACATCTGGTCGAGCGTGCGGGCTTCGATCTGCAGGTTCGCCCGCTTGAACTCGGGATCGAAAGACAATTGCACCAGATGCACCTCGGCATCGGCCTTGCCTTCGAGCACATCGAGCAAAGGCCACCAAGGACGATCGAGATCACGCTCGATGCGCAAGGCGTCGGCACGCAGCGCACGATCCGCAGTGTTGTCGGCGCTGGCGCGTTGCGCACGATGCGCTTGCGACTGCACCGCCGCCGTCTGCGCTTGCAAACGCACGATTTGTTCGTCGAGCGCACGCACGCGTTCCAGGCGCAACCAGACTTCGTTGCCCGCGACGGCCGCCGCCAGCACCGCGCACGACAACAACCCCCATGACACGCGCGGCACGCTGCTTTGCGCGCGTGCGAAATCGACGCCCAGCGCCTGCATGCCGAAGGCCTTCACGCCGGCACCGCCCGATCGAGACCCACCGCCTGCGCGCGCGGCCCCCAATGCACGGGGCAGGCCTGCGGCTGCGCACCGGTGGACGCGCTGGCTGCCCATTCGGCCTCGATGGCGGCGACCAAGGCCTCGGAGGTGCGTTCGCGCCGCGCGCGCACCCGCACCAAAACCCCGCGCTGAAAAACGAAGATCCAGGCCTGCAAATCGTCGATCTCGACCCGGCAACCGCTCCAGTCGCGCGGTGCGGCAGCAACGGTTTGCAACCAGGTCAGCACACCGACTTCGAGGCATGCCAGCCGCTTGCCGCAGGCGCCGAGGCACGCCTCGACCAGCGCACGCGGCAAAGCGACCACCAGCCGCGCATGCGGTGGCCGCGCCGGCAGCACCCGGATGACCCAATCTTCGCTCGCGCAGTCATAGCGTTGCGCGAAGCGGCTCGCCGCAAACTGCTCCCAGCGCCGCGCGGTGCTCAGGGCCGGCGACCATGGTAGGACGAACAGCCGCGCCCACGCCGCATCGACGTCAACGCGCACATGGGCGGTCCGCGCCGCCTGTGCGAGCGCCTCGGCGATGGCCTCGGTGTCGAGCACGACGCTTGGCGCCGCCGCATCGCTCGCGCCCGCCGCACGCAGCGCGTACAGGCCGACGCCGATGCGTTGTGGTTCGACGCGCCGCCGGGCGATGGCGAGATCAAGCCGCATCGGCGTCCTCACCGAAGGTGATGCGTTCGAGCTCATCGATGGTGGTCGCGCCCTCGAGCACGAGCGCAAGCCCGGCTTCGCGCATCGAACGCAGGCCGCGCGCGCGCGCGGCTGCCTTGACCTCGGCGATCGATTCGCGCGCGAGTATCAATTCGCGCAGGGTGTCGTTGAGTGCAAGGATCTCGGCGATCGCGCGCCGGCCGCGATAGCCGGTGCCGCGACAATGGCCGCAGCCGCGCCCATGACGCAGCGTGCGGCCTTCGAGCTGCGCGCGTTCAGTGGCGCCGAGCATCGATAAATCGGGCGCGTACTCGACCAGGCAATGCGGGCAATTGATGCGCACCAGACGCTGGGCGACGATGCCGTTGAGCGCCGCCACCAGATTGAACGGATCGACCCCGATGTGCAGCATGCGGCCGATCACATCGAACACGCTGTTGGCGTGCACGGTGGTGAACACCAGATGGCCGGTGAGCGCGGCCTGGACCGCGATCTGCGCGGTTTCGCCGTCGCGAATTTCGCCCACCATGATCTTGTCGGGATCATGGCGCAGGATGGAACGCAGGCCGCGCGAGAAGGTCAGGCCGCGCTTTTCGTTGACGGGAATCTGGACGATGCCGCCCAATTGATATTCGACCGGATCTTCGATCGTGACGATCTTGTCGCGGCCGGTATTCACTTCGGTCAGCGCGGCGTACAGCGTGGTGGTCTTGCCCGACCCCGTGGGGCCGGTCACGAGCAGCATGCCGTAAGGCAGGCGCGACAGGCTGCGCAAACGCGTGATGGTGGTCGCATCGAAACCCAGCGATTCAAAGCGCAACCCGCGTTGCTCGTCGGCCAGGCGCTTTTTGTCGAGAATGCGCAGCACCGCGTCTTCGCCATGCACGGACGGCATGATGGACACGCGCAGATCGATGTCGCGCGCATCGGCCCGCACCAGAAAGCGGCCGTCCTGCGGCACCCGGCGCTCGGCTATGTCGAGATCGGCGAGCACCTTGATGCGCGAAACCACTTGCTCGGTGGTGGCGCGGTCGTCGATGCGGCCGACCGCGTCGAGCACACCGTCCACACGGTACTTGATGGCCATGCCGTGCGCATCGCATTCGAGGTGAACGTCGCTGGCCTCGACCTTGAGCGCGTCATACAGCAAGGAATTGACGAGACGCACGACCGGGTTGTCGTTCTCGGCGATGCGGCCGAGCGTCAGTTCCTGGACCTGCGTGGTTTCCGACTCACCGCCGCGTGCCAGATGCGGCAATTCGGTCTCGACCGCGCGCAACGCGCCTTCATGCCGCTTGAGATAGGCGCGGATTTCATCGACCGGCGTGAGCGCGAGCGCGAACGGCGCTGCGATGCGCGCTTCGATGCGATCGACGAGCTCCCCGTCGAACGGATCGTCGAGTGCGAGGCGCAAATCGCCCGCCGCGGTGCGCACGAGCACGACTTGCAAGCGTTCGGCATCGGCGAACGCGAGCAGATCGAACGCCGGCTGGCACGCTTGCAGATCGGCACTCGAAAACGAGGGCATGCGCAGCGCCGACGCGCAACGCGCGAGCGCCTCATGGGCCGGTAGGCGCAGCTCTTGCGCCAGCAATGCAGACAAGGGCGTGCGCAGTGCGCGTGCATGCCGCGCATAGGCGGCATAAGCCTGCGGCAACAACGCCGCGGGCGGCGCTGCGCGTTCGACCGTGGAGGAAGGGGCGGGCGTCATGAGACCGAATCGGCAAGTTGAAAAATCGGCATGTAGAGCATCACGACCACCAGGCCGATCACGCCGCCCATGAGCAGCATGAGCGCCGGGCCGACCACGCGCCCGATCCAATCGGCCGCGCGCGAGACTTCTTCTTCGTGGTATTCGGCGGCGCGATCGACCATTTCGCCGAGCCGCCCGGTCTGCTCGCCGACGCGGAAATAGCGGTCGGCGAGCACCGACGACAGCCCGCAATCGGCCATGCTTTGCGAAAACTGGCCGCCTTCGGCGATGGTGCGCCGGCACCGGTCGATGGCAGCCAGCAGATGATGCGGCGTCAGGCCGCGCACAACGTCGAGCGCTGCGACCACGGGAATGCCGCCGTTGAGCAGCATGGCCAGCGTGCGGTACATGCGAGCGAAATCGTTGGCGCGCATCAGCTCGTGTGCCTTGGGGATTTGGCGTACGAGGCCGAGCGCACGCGCGCGCATTGCCGGGCGGCTCGCGGCAAAACCCAGGCCCAGGGCCGCAGCCAATGCGCCCGCCCCCATCGCCACCGGATGCCCGTCGATGAGCAAGCCCAATTGCAGCAACACGCGTGAAGCAAACGGCAGGCGATCGCCCATGTCGGCATAGACCTGTGCAAAGCGCGGCACCACATAGCCGACCAGGAACAGCAGCACGAGCGAGCTGACCGAGAGCAGGATCACCGGATAAATGGCGGCTGCCACCAGCTTGGTGCGCAACTCGGACACCAGGCGCCGGTAGCTGACGAAGCGGCGCAAGGCCGGCACATAGTCGCTCGTGCGCTCGCTCGCTCGCATCGCTTCGGTGAGCAAGGGCGGAAACACGGCAGTGCGCGCCTGCATCGCGGCCGACAAGGTCTTGCCTTCGCGCAAGGCCTCGAGCATGCCGGCGATGACTTCACGCTGCGCGGGCCGCGTCTCCTTGCGCGCAAGGGTATCGAGCGCTTCGCCGACCTGAATGCCGGCGCTGAGCAAGGCCAGCAATTCCTGGCAGAACACATCGAGCGCGAAATCGGTGCGGCGCGCGAACTGCGGCAATCCGAGTCCGCTCGGCCGCGCGTCGATCACCGCCAAGCCACGCGCGCCACGGATCCACTTCAGCGCATCGCCCAGCTTCACGCCGTCGCTGTCGCCCAGCATCAGGATGTTGTCAAACTTGATCTCGCTGCCGACTTCGACTTCGAGCTTTTCGACGCGGAGCTTTTCGCCCTGCGCCACGCGGTATTGCTTACCGCCGGTGACCAGTACTGCGTACATGACCAGACTTCCTCTGTAGTTATTGTGGTCTATGGACTGCCGCCGTCGAGGGCGGACAGGAGCGGGATTGTACGCAGATCCATGCGACAGGGTCAAGTCAAGCCCTGAACGGCCCGGGAGACCCGGTCGGAACGGGG
>CAXBRX010000288.1:0-4652 GCA_963977835.1 uncultured Derxia sp. | reverse complement strand
GCCTCGAATTCCTTGAGCACCGCTTCTTCGACGAGGTCGGTCAATTCATCGAGGATGAAAGACCCTTGGTTCGGATTCTCGTTCTTGGCCAGGCCCCATTCGCGGTTGATGATGAGCTGGATCGCCATCGCGCGACGCACCGATTCTTCGGTCGGCGTGGTGATCGCTTCATCGTAGGCATTGGTATGCAGCGAGTTGGTGTTGTCGTAGGTCGAGATCAGCGCCTGCAGCGTGGTGCGGATGTCGTTGAACGCGATCTCCTGCGCATGCAGGCTGCGCCCGCTGGTCTGCGAATGGAATTTGAGCTTCTGGCTGCGTTCGTTGGCGCCGTATTTTTCCTTCATCGCCACCGCCCAAATCCGGCGCGCCACGCGCCCGATCACCGAATACTCGGGGTCCATGCCGTAAGAGAAGAAGAACGACAGGTTGGGCGCGAAATCATCGATGTGCATGCCGCGCGCCAGATACGCTTCCACATAGGTGAAGCCGTTGCTGAGCGTGAACGCGAGCTGGCTGATCGGGTTGGCCCCGGCCTCGGCGATGTGATAGCCGCTGATGCTGACCGAATAGAAATTCTTGACATCGTGCTGAACGAAATACGCCTGGATGTCGCCCATCACCTTGAGGCTGAATTCGGTGCTGAACAAACAGGTGTTCTGGCCTTGGTCTTCCTTCAAGATGTCGGCCTGCACCGTGCCGCGCACCGTCGCGAGCGTCCAGCATTTGATTTTCTCGACTTCGTCGTCGGTCGGCGTGCGGCCGTTGTCGGCCTCGAATTTGGCGAGTTGCTGATCGATCGCCGCGTTCAGATACATCGCGAGGATGGTCGGCGCCGGGCCGTTGATCGTCATGCTCACGCTGGTGTTGGGCGCGCACAAATCGAAGCCGTCGTACAGCACTTTGAGGTCGTCGAGCGTCGCGATGCTGACGCCAGAATTGCCAACCTTGCCGTAAATGTCGGGCCGCAGCGCAGGGTCGTTGCCGTAAAGCGTGACCGAATCGAAAGCGGTGGACAGCCGCTTGGCCGGCATGCCTTCGCTGACGAGTTTGAAGCGTTTGTTGGTCCGAAACGCATCGCCCTCGCCCGCGAACATGCGCGTCGGATCTTCGCCTTCACGCTTGAATGCGAACACGCCCGCGGTGTACGGATACGACCCCGGCACGTTTTCGAGCAACAACCATTTGAGCTGTTCGCCTTCGTCTTCGAAGCGCGGCAGCACGACCTTGCGGATCTTGGTGCCCGAGAGCGAGGTGCTGACGAGGCGCGTGCGGATCTCCTTGTCGCGGATCTTCACCACGTAGTCGTCGCCCGCATAGGCTTGCTGCAAATCGGGCCACATCGCGAGCAGCTTCTTGGAATGCGCGTCCAGCTTCGCGTCGCGCTCGGCTTCGAGCGCGCCCAGGTTCGCGTTGTCGTCCTTGCATTCAGCCGCGAGCAGCGTGCGCGCCGTGCGCAGCGCCTGGCGTTCGCGCGCAATCCGGCTTTGCGCGAGCGCGTGCCGTTTGTAGCCGCGCACCGTCTCGGCAATCTCGGCCAGATAGCGCGTGCGCTGGGCCGGAATGATGGGCACCTGATGCGTCGAATGCCGGGTGTGCACGCGCGGCAGCCGCGATTCGCCGGTCTGGAGGCCCAGCGCGCGCAAGCGCTCCAGCATGGCCTGATAAAGCGCCGTCACGCCGTCGTCGTTGAAGCGCGCGGCCATGGTGCCGAACACCGGCATGTCTTCGGGGCGCTTGTCGAAAGCTTCCTTGTTGCGCTGAACCTGTTTGGCCACATCGCGCAACGCGTCGGCCGCGCCTTTGCGGTCGTATTTGTTGATCGCGACAAAGTCCGCGAAATCGAGCATGTCGATTTTTTCGAGCTGGCTCGCCGCGCCGTATTCGGGCGTCATCACGTACAACGACACATCGACATGCGGCACGATGGCCGCGTCGCCCTGGCCGATGCCCGAGGTTTCGACGATCACAAGATCGAAGCCCGCGACTTGGCAGGCCGCGATCACATCTGGCAGCGCGGCCGAGATTTCGCTGCCAGTGTCGCGTGTCGCGAGCGAACGCATGAAGACCTTGTGCCCATGGCGCCACGGGCCGATCGCATTCATGCGGATGCGGTCGCCGAGCAAAGCGCCGCCGCTTTTGCGCCGCGACGGATCGATCGAAATCACCGCGACATCGAGCGCATCGTCCTGGTCGAGGCGCAGACGGCGGATGAGTTCATCGGTCAACGAAGATTTGCCCGCGCCGCCGGTGCCGGTGATGCCGATGACGGGCGCGGTCGCGGCCTCGGCGCGCAATTGCAGCGCGCGGCGCAATTCGGGCGTGGCCGGGTTGCCCGGCAAAGGGTCGGCGCTGCCGGCCGCGGTTTCGAGTGCGGTGATCAATTGCGCGAGCGGGCGATGATCGGCGACCGACAAGGCCTCGAGCGTCGTGGGCGCATGGGCCGATAGATCATGGTCGCATTCGGCGATCATCCAGCCGATCATGCCTTGCAGCCCCAGGCGCTGGCCGTCTTCGGGGCTGAAGATCTTGGCGACGCCATAGGCTTCGAGTTCGGCGATCTCGGCCGGCACGATGACCCCGCCGCCGCCGCCAAAGACCTTGATGTGCGCCCCGCCCTGTTCGCGCAGGCGGTCGATCATGTATTTGAAGAATTCGACATGGCCGCCCTGGTAGCTCGACACCGCGATGCCTTGCGCATCCTCGTTGAGCGCAGCGGTCACGATCTCGTCGACCGAACGGTTGTGCCCGAGATGGATGACTTCGGCGCCCATGCTTTGCAGGATGCGCCGCATGATGTTGATCGATGCGTCATGCCCGTCGAACAGGCTGGCGGCGGTCACGAAACGCACCTTGTTGCTCGGGCGCACGGCCGCGAATTGCTGGCTGACGGAAAGGTCGGTCATGCTGTCTCCTCGGGGGCGGTCGCAGACTGGCCGGGCGATGGGCCTGCTGCCGCGTCGCGCCATGCGACGCCGTCTCTTGTCGATCTGTGTACGCGAAAGCCTACGCCGCACCGTGCCCGCTTGCACGTCCGCCGCGCCGATTTTGCGCATGCCGACAGTACGTTACGTTTACGTAAACGTCAACATTGCCCATCCCCCTGGGCGCTCACCGCACGCCTGCCATGAAAAAAGGCACGGCCGCTTTGCGCAGCCGTGCCTCGTCTTGGAAGCGCCGCAAGCTCAATGGCGCGCTTTGACCTTGAGCGCGAGCACCTGGTTGTTGGTGGTGTCGAGCACGCCCTGGACATCGACCGTCGCTCCGGCGAGCGTGGCCGGCGTCACGCCGAGGAAGTAGGTCAGCGAGGTCCAGCGCACCGTGATCGGCGTCGGCGAACCGCCGCTGGTGTTCGCGGGCGTTAGGGTGAAGGTCAGGCCCGTCGTATCGACATTGCTCGCAGTGCCGATGCGGTCGACGATAGACACGCCGCGCACCACCGATTCGCACTTGACCGCGGTGGCGACCACGCGCGAAGCCCCACTGGTGGCAAGGTTGCCGCTGACTTCGACGAACAGTCCATTCGCAAGCGCGGTGGTGCCGGTCGGGCAGGCGCTCAGATCGATGGTCGCGCTGCTCGCATCGACCGGGACGCCGCGCACCTTGAAGCTCGCCAGGCTCGTGAAGTCGGTGATGTCGCCGTGCAATTCGATCTGATAGTCAAACTCGAATTCGCGCAGGACGACACGGCTTGCGACCAGCACGCCGCTCGCATTGAAGGTCCCCGCCACGCGCACGTATTTGCCGTTTTGCAGATCGGCAAAGGTCTTGTTCGCGGGCAGGATCTGCGCCGTGCTCGCATCGACCGCGACACCGTCGACCGTGAAGGTCTTGGCCGTCGCATCCAGCGCCGCCACCACGCCGCCGATGTTGGCCGCCGCATCGGTCGAGGACGAGGTGCGATGGGTGATGCGCACGAAGCGGGCCGGCAGCGCGGTGCCGGTGCTCAAGGCTTGCGTAGCATCGACCCAGACGATGACGAACTGGCCGGCGGCCAGCGCGGTCGACGCATAAAGTGGTTCGATGAATATCACCGCACCGAGTTTTTCACCACCCCAATACGCCAGAGGTCCGGCAATCGCGCCGAGCAGGGCCGCGGCCGGCAGACGGCCGTGCAGCCAGGCCAGCGAATGATTGAGCGTGATCGCGAACAAGGCCCATAAGGCGAGGATCCAGTGCGGCGCCATGCCGGGCACGAGAAAACCGCTGCGGAAATCCAGCCAGCCGGACATCAGCAACGCGCTGTCCCAGACGACACCGATCAACAGCGCAATCGCCACCAGCCTGAGTTCACGCCACGGCTGCGCGACCAAGGCGATATGCGTCGCGATAACAACCGCGGCGAACAGACTGCCGGCGGCCGCCATGTCGTGCGCGGCGCCGAGCACGCAGGCCCACCAGCCCGCCTGGAAGGCCACAATGTTTACGGCCACCCGCGCGCTGACGGGAAGCGACGCGGGCACCTGCAGCTTCCAGAGCACCGACCATCGGCCCGCTGCATAGGAGCGCATCAGCTCGATCGCGCGCGGGTCGGCCGACTGCAGCCCCCGCAGGCCGTTGATCGTGACCGGGAAGAACTCGAGCGCGTCGCCGTCGGGCACCGGCAGAAGTGCGGGGATGATCCCGCGCTTCATCGCAGCACCTTGCGCACGATC
>CAXBRX010000287.1:0-4668 GCA_963977835.1 uncultured Derxia sp. | reverse complement strand
TGGACCCAATCAGCGACGCCGCCGGTGGCGGCAATGCCGATCGCGGCGGCGAGCATCACCACGGCCATCCAGGCGTAGAGCGGGCTGCGCATGCGGCGCGCGTCGGGTTCGCCGCGCCACAGACGCGCGAACCAGGTGCGCGTCGCGGTCCATGACGGCCGCGGCATGCGCACCGGGCTGCCCACCGGCGCGATCCAGGCGGCGATCAGCCGCGCGACCAACGCGACCAGCGCCGCATAACCGGCGAACTGATGCATCGGGTAGGTCTTTTCATCGCCGCTGAAATACGCGACCACGAAAGTGCCCGAGATCACGGCGTGGAAGAGCACCAGAAAGCCGAGTTCGAGCCGCGTGGGTTTGCGCCGTGCCGGTTGTGCGGCGGCCGGGGCGGCCGACTGCAGATCATTCGTCGTCATCGTCATGCTCCTGATGGTTGGATTTCTTGTCACGGTGTTCGCCGCGCTCGCCGCCTTCGCGATGATGGCCATCGCTGAAGAAGGCTTGCGCGACGTCTTGCACCGGTTTGGCCTGGGCATAGGCTTGCCAGGACGCGGCAGCGACGCCGATCACGATGACCGCGATCACGCCTTGCCAGATCAATTTGTAGAACATGGAGAAGCTCCCATCGGTGGCCGCGCTTCGGCGGCGACGGGACGAACGATGCGCGTGCCCACCTGAACCGGGCCTGAGGCCTGCGTTCAGTTCCGGTTCATGCGCCAGGTGGCATACAGTGCAACCATGAAGCGTCGATTTTTCCTGGTGGCGTTGTGTGCGGCGGGCGTCTGGTCCGCCGGGGCGGCGTTCGCGCACGACCGCCCCGGGCGCAACGATGACGATGCGCTCGAACGCGTGCGCCGCGCCCGCGAGCAAGGCCGCATCCTGCCGCTCGAAACCATCGTCGCGCAGGCCGAGCGCGACCTCGATGCCAAGGTCGTCGATGTCGAGATCGAAGACGGCCATCGCGACATCGAATTCATCTACGAAGTCAAATTGCTGGCCGCGGACGGACATGTCATCGTTGCGATCTACGACGCGGCCACCGGGCGCCAGCTCAAGGTGCGCGGGCACAACAAGCATCGGTGACGACATGCGCATCCTCGTGGTCGAAGACGATCCCGCCCTCGGGCGCCAACTCGAAGAACGCTTGCGCGCGGAAGGCTATGCGGTCGATCTGGCGACCGACGGCGAAAACGCGCGCTTTCTCGGCGCGAGCGAACCCTTCGATGTCATCGTGCTCGACCTCGGCCTGCCGCGCGTCGACGGCATGACGGTGCTGCGCGATTGGCGCCGCGACGGCCTCGCGACTCCGGTATTGATTCTCACCGCGCGCGATCAATGGCATGAGAAAGTGCAAGGCATCGATGCCGGCGCCGACGATTACCTCGCCAAGCCCTTCCGCTTCGAAGAATTGCTCGCGCGTCTGCGTGCATTGATCCGGCGCGCCAACGGCCATGCCTCGGCCGAACTCGTCTGCGGACCGCTCGCGCTCGACACCCGCACCAGTCGCGTGAGCCTCGACGGTGAACCGATCTCGCTGACCTCGTTCGAATACCGCGTGCTCGCCTACCTCATGCATCGCCAGGGCGAGGTGGTGTCGCGCACCGAACTCACCGAGCACATCTACGCCCAGGATTACGACCGCGATTCGAACACCATCGAAGTCTTCGTCGGCCGCCTGCGTCGCAAGCTCGGCGGCGATTTCATCAAGACCGTGCGCGGCCTGGGCTACACCCTCGAGGCGCCGTGCGCGTAAGTCGCCCGGGCTCTTTGCGCTGGCGGCTGTTGGCCGGGGCCGCGGTCTGGATCGTGCTCGCCTTGTCGGCCGCGAGCTTCATTTTGTCCAACCTGTTCGAAGACCATGTGCGGCGCCGTTTCGACGCCGAGTTGATGGCCCAGCTCGATCAACTGGTCGCCAATGTCGATGTCGATGCGAACGGCAAGCTGATCCTGCGCAACGCGCTCGCCGATCCGCGTTTCGACCGTCCTTTGTCGGGGCTGTATTGGCAGGTGATGGACGACAAAGGCGCGGTGTTGCGCTCGCGCTCCTTGTGGGACGGCGTGGTCGGCATCGCGCGCGACACCCTCGCGGTCGGCGAAATCCATCGGCATCGCGTCGGCGGGCCGGGCGGGCAGAACCTGCTGGTCGTCGAGCGCAGCATCGTCTTGCCCGATGCGCCCGCGCCTTTGCGGCTGCTGGTCGCGGCCGACGAGCGCGAATTGCTCGTGACTCTCGCGGCATTCAACGCGCCTTTGCGCCTGTCGCTCGGCGTGCTGGCCCTCGTGCTGATCGCGGCTGCGCTGGTGCAGGTCGAAGTCGGTCTGCGTCCGTTGCGGCGTCTGCGCGAAGAACTCGCCGCGGTGCGCGCCGGGCGCCGGCGCCGCTTCGAGGCGCGCATGCCGGTCGAAGTGGCGCCGCTGGTCGATGATCTGAATGCGCTGCTCGCGCATGCCGATGAAGTCGTCGAGCGCGCGCGGCTGCAAGCCGGCAACTTGGCGCATGCGCTCAAGACCCAACTCGCGGTGCTCGCCAACGAGGCCGAAAGCCTGACGCCCGACAACACGCACGACACCGGCGCGCGCATTGCCGCGCAAGCCCAGACCATGCGCCGGCATGTCGACCATCACATGGCGCGTGCGCGCGCCGCCGCCTCGCGCGGCCTGCCCGGGGTGAGCGCACCGATCGCACCGTCGGTCGATGCCTTGGTGCGCACGCTCGACCGTTTGTACGAAGCGCGCGGCATCGATGTCGATGCCGAGATCGATCCGGCGCTCGTGTTCGCGGGCGAACAGCAAGACCTCGACGAAATGCTCGGCAATGTGCTCGAGAACGCCTACAAATGGGCGCGCCGCAGCGTGCAGGTGCGTGCCGAACGCAGCGCCGACGCTTGGTGCGTACTAAACATTGACGACGACGGCCCCGGCCTCGACGCTGCGCAATGCGAACACGCGCTGCGCCCCGGCGTGCGCCTCGACGAAACCACCCCGGGCACGGGCCTCGGCCTTGCCGTGGTGCGCGACCTCGCCGAGTTGCATGGCGGCAGCATCACCCTTGCGCGCGGACCCTTGGGTGGGTTGCGGGCGCAATTGCGTTTGCCTTTGACCGCCAAACGCGCTTGACTTCGAGTCCACTCGAAGTTTCAGGATGCGCGCCATGACGAACGCATTGCTTTCCATCGGTGAACTCGCGGCACAAAGCGGCCTCACGACCCACACCCTGCGCTATTACGAGCAGGCGGGCGTGCTGCAGCCGGCCGCGCGTGCGCCCAATGGCCATCGCCGCTATCGCGCCGACGACCTGGCCTGGCTCGCGTTCGTCATGCGACTCAAGGACACCGGCATGCCGCTGGCCGAGATCCGCCGTTACGCGCAATTGCGCGCCAAGGGCGCATCGACGACGGCGGCGCGTCTGGCCTTGCTCGAAGCGCATCGCGAACGGCTGGCCGCGCGCATGAAAACGCTCGCGCAAAGTCAGGCGGCGCTCGAAGACAAGATCGGGCATTACCGCAAGGTTCTGGGTCGCAGCTCGGCGCGCCAACGACCAAGGACTACCAAATGACGGATGAACGCTATGTGCGCGGCCTCGAAAAACTGCGCGAAATCGACGGGGCGGCGGGCGAGCGCGTGATCGCCTCGCTGGCCGACATTGCGCCCGAGTTCGCGCGCTACCTGATCGAGTTTCCGTTCGGGGACATCTATTCGCGCCCGCAACTCGATCTCAAATCACGCGAGATCGCGGTGGTGGCCGCGCTCACCGCCCTGGGCAATGCGACGCCCCAGCTCAAGGTGCATCTGCATGGCGCGCTCAATGTCGGCTGCACGCGCGAAGAGATCGTCGAGGTGCTGATGCAGATGGCGGTCTATGCGGGCTTTCCGGCCGCGCTCAACGGCTTGTTCGCGGCCAAGGAAGTGTTTGCCGAGCGTGCGGCCGTGCCGGCGTGAGCGGTGGCGCTCGCGGCGCTGCGCCTCATTTCAGTTCGCGCGGTTTGGCGCCGCCTTGCATGGCGATCAGCGCCTTGAGCGTGCCGCGAATTTCGGCCAGTTCACGTTGCTGGTCGAGCACGATGCGTTGCATGCCTTCGAGCACGCGGTCTTGCTGGGCGAGTTTTTCCTTCAGGATGGCCACGCCCGACAGCCGGTCGAGGATGTCGGTGACGAGACTCATCCGCGCGCCTTCTTGGCCGATTTGATCGAACGCACCGTGGCCGCTCGCGGGGTCGCGCGGGTGCGCGTGGGGGCCGGGCCGGGGCCGGCTGGGGGCTCGGTGCGAGCTGGGAGGATGCGCACCGCACCTTCAGGTACGTCGACTACGCGGTTCTCGCGGGAATCGGTGCATTTGCGGCGTATTTCGTCCGTCGCCGCCGTCGCTCGATTACCATGGCTCGCCGTGCCTCCGATCCCCCACGTTGACGTCAAGGCGCAGTACGCGCCGCTGATCCCCGACCTGAAGGACGCGTTCGCCCACGCGCTCGACAGCGGCCGGTTCATCTTCGGGCCCGAGGTCGAGGGCTTCGAGCGTGAGGCCGCCGCCTACCTCGGGGTCGAGCAGGCGGTCGGCGTGGCAAACGGAACCGATGCGATCGTGCTCGCGCTCGATGCGCTCGGGATCGGGCGGGGCGACGAGGTGATCTGCCCGGCGTTCACGTTCTTCGCGACGGCCGAGGCGATCGC
>CAXBRX010000286.1:0-4702 GCA_963977835.1 uncultured Derxia sp. | reverse complement strand
GGCCGACCGTGTGCCGGCCGCTTTGCTCGATCCTTTCGTGCGCGATCCGAGCTGGCAGGTGCGTTATCGGGTCGCCGAGCGTCTGCCGGTGGAGGCGCTGGGCGTATTCGAGCACGACGAAGATCCGATGGTGCGCGAACTCGTCGAATCGCGCCGCAGTCTGCCGGCCAACGTCACCCCCATGCGGCCGCGCAGCGCGGTCGCTTCTCCCCGGGAGCAACGCTCATGAAGATCGCCCGCGACAGCGATGTCATCGAACTCAACGGCCCGCCGGCCTTCGATTACGGCGAGCGCGTGCGTTCGCTCAAATACGTGCGCAACGACGGCACTTTTCCGGGCAAGGAAATCGGCGATGTGCTGGTGAAGAAGGGCGATTGGGGCTATGTGACCTCGATCGGCACCTTCTTGAATCAGTTCTACATCTACGGCGTCGAATTCGTCGACCTCGGTTATCGCGTGGGCATGAAGGCGCGCGAAATCGAATCGCTCGACGAAGGCGGCGAAGACGACGAACTCAACTGGGGCGAATGAGGAGCGGATCATGCAGGACGTACGTCTACCGAAGTACCAATGGGGCCAGCCGGTGGCGGCCGCGATCGATCTCGTCAACGACGGCAGCCATCCGAACGCCGAGCCCGATGCCTTGCTGGTCACGGCCGGCACGCGCGGCGAAGTGGTGCAGGTGGGCCGCCATGTCGACAGCAACACGCCCGTGTATCTGGTCGAGTTCGGCCAGGGCGTGGTGGTCGGTTGCACCGAGGAAGAGCTCGTCGCCTGATGCGACGCCTCTGACGATGATCGTCGCGCCGCATCCGAATCAGGTCGATCTGCGCCGCATCGAGCGCGCTTTGCGCGCGCGCAAACGCTACAAATACGTGCATCCGAGCGTGCATCCGGTCGACGCCGGCTACGAGATCACGAGCCCGAATTGCTCGCGCAACATCGCGGCCGACGGTGGCGAGATCCTGATCGCGCGGCTGCGCTACGACGTCGAGACCCAATGCTGGAGCGTGCTGGTGCGTGACCATGCGCACGGCCTTTGGGTCGAACACACCCGCCACGCCAAGCTGCACGAGGCGCTGGCCGTCATCAACGACGATCCGCAACGGAGATTCTGGCCATGATCGCGAACGTCGCTGCAAGCGCGAATGCGCGTGTCTATCTGGACAACAACGCCACCACGCCGATGGTGCCCGAGGTGCTCGACGCGATGCTCGCGGTGTTGCAAGCCGTGGGCAATCCGTCGAGCAAGCATGCCGACGGTGATGCGGCACGCGCGCGGCTCGGGCGCGCGCGCCAGGACGTGGCGCCCTTGTTCGGCGCATCGCCCGCCGAGATCGTGTTCACGAGCGGTGCGAGCGAAGCCAACCATACCGCGCTGGCCGCGGGCTGGAGCGCGATGCAACGGCGCTTTCCCGAGCGCCGCGCGATCGTGGTCTCGGCAATCGAACATCCGTCGGTGCTGGCGGCAGCGCAAGCGCTCGAAGCGCGTGGCGCGCAGGTGCGCATTGCGCCCGTCGATGCCGATGGCGTGCTCGATGTCGCGGCCTATGGGCAATTGCTCGATGAATCGGTCGCGATCGCGAGCGTGATGTGGGCCAACAACGAAACCGGTGCGGTGCAGCCGGTCGCGCGCGCGGCGCAGATCGCGCACGCTGCCGGTGCGTTGTTCCATACCGATGCGACCCAGGCCTGCGGCAAGATCGCGCTCGATGTGCGCATGGTCGGCGCCGATTACGCGAGCGCGTCGGCGCACAAGCTGCACGGGCCGGCCGGCGTGGGCGCGCTTTATGTGCGCAAGGGTGCGCCGTTCGAGGCTTTGCTGCCCGGCAGCCAGGAGCGCGGCCGGCGCGCCGGCACTGAAAATCTCGCGGGCATCGTCGGCTTTGCGGCTGCGGCGCAGCGTGCGCTCGCGCGCCTGGTGCCCGATGCGGCCCAGGTGCAGGCCTTGCGCGACGCCTTCGAGCGCGAGGTGATTGCGGTCGTGCCGATGGCGGTCGTCAACGCGGCCGGGGCGCAGCGCCTGCCCAATACCTCGAATGTGCGCATCGCGCGCAACGGCCATGCGATCGACAGCGATCTGATGCTCATCAAGCTCGACCATGCGGGCATCAGCGTTTCGAGCGGCGCGGCTTGCAGCGCGGGCGAGAACGCACCTTCGCATGTGCTCAAGGCCATGGGGCAGTCCGATGCCGAGGCGCGCGCGAGCCTGCGCTTTTCGTTCTCGGCCTTGAACACCCTCACCGAAGCCGAGGCTGCCGCCCATGCCTTGGCACGCATCGTGCTGCCTTTGGTGTGTCGCGCCGCCTGAAGCAAAGCCGACAACTTTGTCGGACGCCGACCATCAAAGGGACCCCATGAAAGTCATGATCCGCAAGACCCCGCAAGGTTATTCCGCCTACATGGCCAAGAAGGACCTCGAAACCGGCATCGTCTCGCATGAAAAGCCCGAACTCTGGGGCGGCACTGCCACGCTCGAAAACGGCTGGGTGCTCAAGCTGCCCGATCTGCCGGCCGATACGCGTTTGCCGATCACGGTGGAAGCCGCGCGCATCGGCGGCGAATGAGTCGCGCGCGATGACCGTCGAGGCAAGGAGCCCCACGATGATCGAACCCGATGTGCTCGCCAGCGTCGCTGCCGATGTCGAGAGCCTCGCGCCCGATGCGAATCCGGTGGCGGCTTTGCGCGCCAAGTATCCGCAATTGATGTTCTCGCGTTGCGACGCGATCGACATGCGTGGCGAGACCAAGTTCGCCCAGCTCGCCAATTACGCGCTGTACCTCGTCGATACCTCCAACCATTGCTGGCGCATCACGAACAACCCGCGTGAAGCGGGCGGTGTCGTGCTCGCGCGCTAGCGCCTCACGAAGGCAGGACGCCATGGAAGACTTCGATGTCGATTTGAGCGATGACGACGACGAAGTCGTCGAAGGCCCGGGCGAATGGATTCCCTTGTCCGACCCGGACATGTCGGGCCTCGAAGTCGAGGCCATGATCGACATCCTGCGCGCGCAGGACATCACCGCGAACGAAGCGGTGGGGGTGTTCGAAGAACGGTTTGCCGCGCGCCTCGGGCGGCGTTATGCGGTCGGTGTGTCGGGCAGCACGGTGGCCACGCTCGCAGTGCTGCGCGCGCGCGGCATCGGGCCGGGCGATGAAGTCATCGCCTCGCCGTATTCCTGGCATCAGATCGCGCAGGCGGTCGCGCATGTCGGCGCCAAGCTCGTCATGGCCGACATCGAATACTGGTCGCAGACGCTGTGCCCCAAGCGCGTGGCCGAAAAACTCACGCCCGCGACGCGCGCCATCATCGTCGGCAACACCAACGGGCATCCGGCACCGTGGCGCGAATTCCGCGCGCTCGCCGAGCAGCACGGCCTGTTCCTGATCGAAGACTGCACCGAGTCGATCGGCTCGCGTTACGCGGGCAAGGAAGTCGGCAGCTTCGGCGATGTCGCGATCTTCGACTTCACGCAACCGAGCCCGCTGGTGGCGGGCGAGGGCGCGCTGATCGTCACCGACGATCTCGACCTGTACAACGCCGTGCGCCAGATCGTGGTCTGCCCGGCCTCGGAGCGGTTTTCGGTGGCCACCGCGCATCTGCCGCTGCAAGCGCCGATGGGCGGCATGAATGCCGCGCTCGCGCTGGCCCAGCTCGATCGGCTCGATACCATCCTCGCCAAGCGCCGTGCGGTGGCCGAGCAATATCTGTTTCACATGCGCTCGTTCGAAGGCATCAAGCCGCCTTACGTGGCGCCCGATGTCGACGAGGTGCATTTCCACAATTACGTCGTGCATCTGGGCACGCGCTTTGGCAAGGATGCGCGCGATCAGATCGTCGAAGACCTGCGCACCGCGGGCATCGATGTCTGCGCAGTCTGCCGGCCTTTGCATCTGCATCCGGTGATTCAAAAGCTGTACGGCAGCAAGCGGCGCGATTTCCTGGTGGCCGAGAAGATCGGCGACCGCTCGATCGCCATTCCTTTCCATGCGCAACTGACCGATCAGGTGTGCAAGTTCATCGTCAAGACCGCCAAGGATTCATCGGCCAATGTCGGTGCCGGCGCGGCAATCTATTGAGGGCCCAAGCATGTCAGACCACGCCGCCATCATCGAGTCGATCGCCGCAGCCTTCGCGCAAGAACGCGCCGTGCCTTACCTCGGCCCCGAAGTGCTGGCCGCCGATGCACCGGTGCCGCGCAACGCGCAGGCGCTCGTCGCTGCCATCACCGCGAAATCGGCGGTGCCGCACAAGCTCAAGAACAAGCTTGCGGGCGCAGCGCAATACATCGAGAACTTCAAGCATCGCAAGACGATCAATGCGCTCATCACCGAGCAATTCGGCAAGCGTTGCCCGCCGGCCGCCGTGCATGCGCTGATCGCGCGGCTGGCGCCGCCGTTGGTGGTCGATGTCTGGTACGACGACGCCTTGCTCAACGCTTTCGAAGGCGCGCCCGATTGGGGCTGTGTGCAAGGCGTGAGTCAGGCCGAGCACCATGGCGAATGGGTCGCGTATTACCAGCCCGACGGCACCCTGGTGCCGGCCGAAGCCGCCGATGCCTGGGGCACGCTGGTCTACAAGCCGATCGGCTGTGTGCGCCCGGCGCGCAATTACATCGTGAGCGACAGCGATTACGTCGAGGTGCTGACCGAGATCGACATCCAGACGCCGATTCCGCCGCGCGTGCAAGCGCTGCGGTC
>CAXBRX010000285.1:0-4710 GCA_963977835.1 uncultured Derxia sp. | reverse complement strand
ACCAGGGCGTCAAGGAAGTGAGCCCCGTGGTGCTCGCCAATGCGCGCATGCTTGGCGCTACGCATCGTCAATTGCTTCGACATGTATACCTGCCGAGCGCGACGAGCTGGGTGTTCAGTTCCTTGCACACTTCGGTGGGCTTGGCTTTCGTCGGCGCGGTGGTGGGCGAGTACCTGGGCTCGTCGCGCGGCGTTGGTTATCTGATCCTGCAGGCCGAGGGCAGTTTCGACATCAACACCGTGATGGCCGGCATCCTGGTGCTGACGGTGTTTGCCTTGCTGCTCGACTGGGCGGTGGGCTGGCTGGAACGGCGCTTGATGAAATGGCAGCCGAAATCGGGCGAAACAGAAAAGCTTTGAAGCACGCCCGCGGGTGCGGGGCGGCTAGAATCGCGTGGTGCCGTTGTTTCGTCGACTCCTCCTATTGCTGAGTGTGGGCTGCGCCTGCGGGTTGGGCGCGGTCGGTGCGCGCGCGCAACTGCCCGACGCGGCCGACGATCCGACCCGCACGTCGGCCCCGGCCGGCGATGTCCAGCGCTATGCGGTGGTCATCAAGGCGCCCGATGACATCGGCGTGTTGTTCTACCGCTATCTCGAACTCGTGCGGCGCCAATACGACGCCGACATCGACCGCGACCAGCTCGAATTGCTGGCCGACCGCGCCCAGCGTCAGGCGCGCACCCTGCTCAATACCGAAGGCTATTTCGCGCCCGATGTTTCGGCCGAGATCGATTTCGAGGCCCAACCCTGGCGCGTCACGCTCGAAGCCAAGCCGGGCGACCCGGTGATCGTCAAACAAGTCGACCTCGAACTCGTCGGCGACGCCAAGGCCGATGCCGAAGCCTTCTACCGCGAGCGCGGGCTGGCCGATTTGTTCCGGCTGAAGGTCGGCGACCGGTTCCGGCAAACCGACTGGGACGCCGGCAAGGCCGCCATCCTGCGCGGCTTCTTGCTCGAACGCTTTCCCGATGCGCGCATCGTCTTCTCGCAAGCGCGGGTCCAGCCCGAGGCGCATGAAGTGACGCTGAAGGTGCAATACGACGCCGGCCCGGCGCGGTTTTTCGGCGAGACCCGGGTGGTCGGCCTGCAGCGCTATCCCGAGACCTTGGTGCGCAGCGTGAACCAGATCGCGGCGGGTTCACCCTACCAGCAGGCGCGCCTGCTCGAAATGCAAAGCGAGTTGCAGGCGTTTCCGCAATTCAAAAGCGTGAACGTCATCGCCGATTTCGACCATGTCGTCGACGGCAAGGTGCCGGTCGTGGTCGAGGTCGAGGAAAACGAACGCAAGCGCGTGCAGATCGGTCTGGGTTACAGCACCAACACCCGCGAGCGCGTGCAATTCGGCTATTCCGATTACAACGTGTTCGATCGCGGCTGGCGCTTCGACTCTTTGCTCAAGCTCGAGCGGCTCGAACAAAGTCTCGACACCTCGATCCGTCTGCCGCGCGGCACCGATGGCTGGCAAGACGGCGCCGGGGTCAGCCTCAAGCGCACCGACATCGAAGGCGAAGTCACGCGCACCGGCCTCGTGGAACTCAAGCGCGAACGCAAGGACGGCGAGTTCGAACGCGGCGTGAATCTGCGCTACTACTACTCGGTGCAAGAGCTCGCCAACAGCGAACGGCGCATTGCACGCGCGCTCGCACCGGGCGTGAGCTGGACCGTGCGCCATCTCGACGACCTCGCCTATCCGCACCGCGGCTATGTCATCAACACGCAATTCGCGGTGGCCGGGCGCGACCTCGGGTCCGACGAGACGTTTGCGCGTGCCTACGGCAAGGCGGTGCTGGTGCTGCCGGTGGGCGAGGTGGATGCCTTGATGCTGCGTGCCGAAGGCGGCGCGGTGACCGCCAAGGACCGCACCCGGGTGCCGTCCGATCTGTTGTTCCGTGCCGGCGGCGATCAATCGATCCGCGGCTACAACTATCAATCGATCGGTGTCGAAGACGGTGGCTCCATCGTCGGCGGGCGCTATCTCGCCATCGGCGGCGCCGAGTATGTGCATTGGTTCTCCAAGACCTGGGGCGCGGGGGTGTTCGCCGAAACCGGCGATGCCTTCGACCAACCCGGCAACATGGTGCTCAACACCGGCTATGGCTTCGGGCCGCGCTGGCGCAGTCCGGTCGGGCCGATCAATTTCGACCTCGCCTGGGGCGAACGCACGCATGCGTTCAAATTCCATTTCTCGCTGGGCATCGTGTTCTAGACCATGAGCGATCAGGAACACGACGCAGCCTCGACCCCGCAGCGTGACGGTGCACCGGGCACCGGCCGGGAAGCCAAGCAAGACGACACGACGGGACAGGGCGCCGCGCCCGCCAACACGGCAGTGCCGCCGCGGCGGCGCAGCGGGTGGTCGCGTCTGTGGCATGCGTGCGCGCGGGTGGCCGCTTGGACCCTGGTGCTGCTCGCGCTCGTGGTGGTGGGCGGCGGCTGGCTCGCGTCGCGCGAATCGACGGTGCGTTGGATCGCCGATCAGATCGCGCAATCGAGCGGCGGGCGCATCACCCTCGATGGCGTGCAAGGTTCCTTGCTCGAAGGCGTGTCGATCGATCGGGTGCAATTCGAATCCGAGGCGGTGTCGGTCACGGTCGAGCATTTGTCGGTCGGCTGGTTCTGGCTGCCGCCGCGCCTGATCCAGGTCACCGCGCTCGATGCCGAGCGTGTGCACATCGTGTCGCACAAGTCGTCGCAGGAGCCGCCCAAGCCGCCGACCACGCTGGCGCTGCCGATCAATCTGCGCGTGCAACGCCTGACGGTGGGCGAACTGGTCATCGAATCGGGCGGCAGCACCACGCGCATCGCGAAGATCGACGCTGCGGTGCGCGCCAATGCCAACCGCATCGCGGTCGAGCTGGCACATGCCGAGGGCTTCGGGCTGGTGCTGGCCGGCAATGGCCGCATCGAGGCCAACGCGCCATTCGGGACCAAACTCGATCTGAATGCGACCTTGCCGGGCGTGCCTTTGATCGCCGGGCTCACCGCGCAGGCCGAAGGGCCGCTCGACGCCTTGAAGGTGAACGCGCAAGGCAAATTCGCCGAGCGCGAAGCCGGTCCGGTGATCGCGCAGGCGGTCATCCATCCGTTCGAGCCCGATGTGCTGGGCATGATCGAGGCGAGTGCCGAGCGCGTGCCGCTGACGACCTTCGGCGTGACCATGCCGCAGGCGGTGCTCAGCGCCAAGGCGCGCCTGGGCGTGCAACACGGGGTGTTTGGCGGGCCGGTCGAGTTGCGCAACACCACGCCGGGCAATCTGAAGGACTCGCGCGTGCCGCTGGAAAGCGCGACCGCGCGGATGGCCATCGATGCGAAGGGCGTGCGCTTCGAGCAATTGGCCGCGGTGGTCAGCGATGGCGGTGCGCTCGATGGGCAGATCGTCGTGGCGGGCCACAAGACCAGCATCGATCTGAACGCGAAGAATGTCTCGCTCAAGGCGGTGCATGCGGCCGCGGTGCCGGTGCGGGTCTCGGGCCCGGTCAAGCTCGCCATCGAGGGTGGTGCGTTGCAGGCCGAGACCAAACTGACCGGTGGCGATCTGGAATTTTCGACCACGCTCGCCATGGCGCACGGGCAATTGAATTTCGCGCCCGTGGTCTTGCGTGCCGGCGCCGGCCGCATCGAAGGCCAGGCCAAACTCGACACCGCCGGGGCACGCAAATTCACGGTGGAGGCGAGCGCAACTGCCTTCGACCCGTCGCGCATCGTGACCGCGGTCGATCCCAAATCGTCGGCGGCTGCCTGGCTCGATGCGCGCATCAATGGCCGCGTCAAGCTCGACGGCACGCTCGCGCCCGAGGCCGCGGTGCGCATCGATGTGGCGCTCGAGAATTCCACCATCGGCGGCATCGCCGTCGACGGCAGCGCACGCGGCATGTTCGCGACGCGCAACGGTCATGCCGCGCTCGACGATGTCGAAGCGCAATTGCACATGTCTGAAAACGAGTTGGTCGCGCGCGGTGGTTTCGGCGCCAACGGCGCGGTGCTGTCCTCGGTCATCCGGCTGCCGCGCCTCGACCGGTTTTCGCGCATCGCGGGCCTGCCGTTGTCGGGCTCTGCCGAGATCAATTCGACCGTGCTCGGCACCGGTGCCGATCCTGTCATCGTCGTGAGCCTGTCGGCCAACGAGGTGCATGCGGGCTCGGGCAAGGCTGCGGTCAGCGTGGCCAAACTCGGCGGCAATGTGCAGGTGGAAAGCGGGCAGGTGAAGTCCGACTTCACCGCCACCGCCATCGATACCGGCACCACGCGCTTTCCGCAGGCGACACTGCAGGCGCGTGGCAGTGTGGCCGCGCACGAGGTCATCGCGCAGGCGCGCGGCACGGCTTACGGGCGGCCTGTCGAGGCCGCGCTCGCGGCCCAGCAGATGCTCGGGGCGGAGCGGTGGCCCGAGGAACCGGGCGCGCTGCGGGTCCGCATGGGGCTGCACACCGGCGAGGGGACGCTCGGCGGCGAGGACTACGTCGGCTACCACACCTTCATGGCCCTCCGTCCGGCCGCCGTGATGGCCGGGGCGCTGCCGGAGCGGGAAGCGGTGCTACCGGTCCTCAAGGTGCTCCACCGCAACGCCACCCGGATCCACGCGGTTGCCCTGGCCCGCGCCCATCGCCGGACCGGCCTTCGGGTCATGGTCCTTCACGCCGGAAATCTGGCCCAGATCGTTCGCATTGATGAACAGGAAACCAAGCTGCGGGCTGAACGAAGTGCCGCCCCA
>CAXBRX010000284.1:0-4752 GCA_963977835.1 uncultured Derxia sp. | reverse complement strand
GCGCGCCTGATGAAGACCGGCGTGACCGGCAATGCGCGGCGCGAATCGTTCGCGCACATTCCGATGCCGCGCATGACCAACACCTACATGCATGCGGGCAGCCATGATCCGGCCGAGATCATCGCGAGCGTCAAGGACGGCATTTACGCGACCAATTTCGGCGGCGGCCAGGTCGACATCACCAACGGCAAATTCGTGTTTTCGGCGAGCGTCGCCTACCGCATCGAAAACGGCCGCGTCACCTATCCGGTCAAGGGCGCGACCCTGATCGGCAACGGACCCGATGTGCTCACGCGCGTGAGCATGATCGGCAACGATCTGGCGCTCGATGCCGGTGTGGGCGTGTGCGGCAAGGACGGCCAAAGCGTGCCCGTGGGCGTCGGCCAGCCGACTTTGCGCGTGGAAGCGTTGACGGTCGGAGGCACTGCGTGAGCATGTCGCGCAAGCGCTTTTCCGCGCTCGAACCACCGGTGCAATTGACGGTGCAGGGCGCGAGCGTGGTGCAGGTGGTGCGCGCGCGTGGCGCGACCGCCGAGGCGCAGGAGGAATGCCATCCGCAGGCCAAGGTCTGCATGCGTTGCGGCGTGCGGCATCTGGGCTTGTTCGGTACTTTGCCGCCCGAGGCGCTGAACACCATTCAGGTCCACATCGATTCCTTGCGGCTCAAGAACGGCGCGACCTGCATGGGCGAAGGTCATGCCGGTGAATTCATCTATACCGTGCGCAGCGGCCTCGCGCGGCTCGAGCGTTCGACCGCGCAAGGCGCGCGACGCATCCTGCGCATCTATGGGCGCGGCGATGTCATGGGGCTCGAAGCCTTGTTGCAGCGGCCCTATACCGCGTCGGCCGTCGCCCTCGGCGAGATCGAGTTGTGCCGCATACCGGCCAGCCTGATCCGCGATCTGTCGTCGCGTTATCCGTCGCTCACGCAAGGGCTGATGCAGCGCTGGCAGGCCGCGCTCGACGAGGCCGACGAATGGCTGTCCGAGCTCAGCGTGGGGTCGGCGCGCTATCGCGCGATGCGCCTGCTGCAAAAGCTGATGCGGTATTTCGACGACGGCATCGTGGTCCTGCCCGCGCGCAGCGACATCGGCGCCATGCTCAATGTGACGCTCGAAACCGCGAGCCGGCTCATTTCCGACTTCAAACGCGATGGTCTGCTCGAAGGCCAAGGGCCGCGCTGGTTCCGCGTCGATGCCGAGCGGCTGGCCGAGGCGATCGAGCACGAAGTCGCCTCCGACTGAACCGGGCTCGCCCGGGCCGACTTGCAAATCGCGCTGAAATCGGGTTTCATTGCAGCGCAAAATCTTCATTGCCATGCACTACGCGCCCTACTACTTTGCTTTCTTTTTTGGCTTTCCGACGCGGCCGGCGAAGGAAGGGAAGTAGTCACGCAACCCGAATCCCTGAAAAACCGCCGGCCGAGTCCGGCGGTTTTTTTTTGACCCGCACACCCGACACCCCAGAAGGAAAACCGCCATGCCGTACAGCACCGATGATGTCCGCATCCGTGAGATCAAGGAATTGCAGCCGCCCTCGCACCTGATCCGCGAATTCCCCTGCACCGAAGCAGCGGCGACCACGGTGTTCCACGGCCGGCAGGCGATCCATCGTGCTTTCCATGGCCAGGACGGCCGCCTCGTCGTGGTGATCGGGCCGTGCTCGATCCACGACCGCAAATCGGCGATCGAATACGCCAAGCGCCTGGTCGACGAGCGCGAGCGCCACAAGGACGCGCTCGAGATCGTGATGCGCGTGTATTTCGAGAAGCCGCGCACGACGGTCGGCTGGAAGGGGTTGATCAACGACCCGTACATGGACAACAGCTTCAAGATCAACGACGGCCTGCGCCATGCGCGCGAATTGCTGCTCGAAATCGCCGAACTGGGCTTGCCGGCCGGGACCGAATACCTCGACATGATCTCGCCGCAATACGTGGCCGACCTCATTTCGTGGGGCGCGATCGGCGCGCGCACGACCGAATCCCAGACCCACCGCGAACTGGCCTCGGGGCTGTCATGCCCGGTCGGGTTCAAGAACGGCACCGACGGCAACGTCAAGATCGCGGTCGATGCGATCAAGGCGGCCCAGCATCCCCACCATTTCCTGTCGGTGACCAAGGGCGGGCATTCGGCCATCGTCTCGACCGCCGGCAACGAGGATTGCCATGTGATCCTGCGCGGCGGCAAACAGACCAATTACGACGCCGCAAGCGTCGATGCAGCCTGCAAGGAACTCGGCAAGGCCGGCCTGTTGCCGCGCGTGATGATCGACTTCAGCCACGCGAATTCGAGCAAGAAGCACGAGAACCAGATGCTGGTGGCCCAGGACGTCGGCGCCCAGATCGCGGGCGGCGAGGAGCGCATTTTCGGCGTCATGGTCGAAAGCCATCTGGTCGCCGGCCGCCAGGATCTGGTGCCGGGCAAGGAATTGACGTACGGCCAGAGCATTACCGATGCATGTCTGGGTTGGGACGATTCGGCGAAGTTGCTCGACGTTCTTGCAAAATCGGTGCGTGCGCGCGAAGGCGCGGCCGTCGAATGACGCGAATGCGGGATGCGGGGACGGGTTGCTTGAGAGAAATCCGCGCGAACGGATAGAATTGCGTGAAATTTCTCACACATTCATGAACTATCAAGAGCGTTTCAGAATGCTCGGCTGCAAAGCCGAAGGCTCGGCCGCGCAATACGCGACCCAGATCCATTCGCTCGTCTCCAAGTCGCCCATCCTCGAAGACCGGTCGCTCGACGAAATCCGCAAGCTGACCGGCTACATGGACGTCTGGACCACGCCGGGCATCGTCAACATCATCAACGAGGGCGAGCCCGGCGATTTCATGATCCTCGTGATCAGCGGGTCGGTCGAAGTGGTCAAGAAAGACCGCTGGGGCACGACCAAGCGGATCGCCGTGGTGCATGCGGGCGAAACCCTGGGCGAAATGTCGATGCTCGACGGCGAGCCGCGCTTTGCGTCCTGCCACACCATCGATGCCACCACCTTCGCGGTTTTGCATCGCGACAGCTTCATCCGCATGATCAAGGAAGAACCGGTCCTCGGTTCGCGCATCCTGCTCAAGCTCAACCAGATGCTGTCCCAGCGTCTGCGCCAGACCGGCGCCAAGCTGGTCGCCTACATGGAAACCTACCGCGGCACCTGAGCCGGCGACCGCAGTGCCGGGTTCGCAGTGCCGGGTTGTTCGCAACGCCGGGCCGCGTCCGCGGTATGCTCGCGGCGTGACTGTCATTTCCCCTGTTTGCGTCGCGTCGCCGGTGTCCGGACGCGATCCCCGTATCGATCCCGCGGTCGGCGATGTGCTGGCCCAGCCGGAAGGCGGCGTTTGGCGTGTGCTCGACGTCTTTTATTCGGTCGATTACGAAACCGGGCGCCATCGCGGCCTGCTGGTCGAGGTGAGCGAAGGCGAGCAGGTGCGGCGCGTCTGGGTCTCGCTTGAGCGCTTCCGGCGCAGTGCGCGTCAGGCGCAGGCGCGCAGCAAGGCGCTCAAGGCCACCGACTGGGAACAGGTGCGCAGCATCGCCGCGCCCTTGGTCTGCGCGGCCATGACGGCCGGCCATTGGCCGCCGATGCCGGTGTCCACCGATCATTGAACCGGGCGCGGCGCCCGCACTGCGGCTTCAGGGCGTGTCGGGCAGCTCGCGATTGCGGTGCTGGTCCCAGAGCACATCGGTGCCGCCCGCATGGCGGTTGAGCACCCGCGCCAGCACGAACATCAGGTCGGACAAGCGGTTGATGTATTGCCGCGCCAGTTCACTGACCACCGATTCGCGGCCCAGCGTCGTCATCGAACGCTCGGCGCGTCGCGCCACGGTGCGGCACAAATGCGCGACCGCCGCCGCGCGCGAGCCGCCGGGCAGGATGAAATTTTCGAGGCGGGGCAAGGCCGCGTTGTGCTGGGCGAGCAAGGCGTCGAGCCGTTGCACCTGGGCGGGCTTGAGGTTCTGGTAGCCGGGAATGCAGAGCTCGCCACCCAGGTCGAACAGATCGTGCTGGATGGTCAGCAATTGCTCGCGCACCGCGTCGGGCAGGTGTTCGCAGATCAGCACGCCGATCAGGGAATTGAGTTCGTCGACATCGCCCATGGCCTGGATGCGATGGTCGTCCTTGGTCGTGCGCGAACCATCGCCGAGTCCGGTCATGCCCGCGTCTCCGGTGCGGGTGGCGATGGTGGTCAGCCGTTTGCCCATTGCGAGCGTCCTCCAGTGGTGTTTGACCGGCATTGTCCGCGATTCGCAAGGGAATCGCCCGCGCTGGCGGCAAGGGCCGCAGTACCATGGGGTGCTCCAGTCGCCGCCGTGTCCGCCATGCCACCGTTTTCGTCCCCACCCGCCACGCGTTCCCCATTGCCGACCGAATTCATTGCGGCGATGAAAACCGCGTTCGGCGAACGGTTTTCCACCAATCCGGGCGTCTGCGCCCATCATGGCCGCGACGAATCGCCGTATCCGCCGATGGCGCCCGACGCGGTGCTGTTCGCCGAATCGACCGAGGATGTGGCGCGCGCGGTGGGCCTGTGCGCGGCGCATCGGGTGCCGGTCATTCCTTTCGGCGCCGGGTCTTCGCTCGAAGGCCATGTGCTGGCGGTGGCCGGCGGGCTCACCATCAACGTGGCGCGCATGGACCAGGTGGTGGCGCTGCATCCGCAAGACCTCACCGTAACCGTGCAAGCGGGCATGACGCGCAAGGCGCTCAATGCCCAGCTCAAGGACAGCGGTTTGTTTTTCCCGATCGATCCGG
>CAXBRX010000283.1:0-4774 GCA_963977835.1 uncultured Derxia sp. | reverse complement strand
AGCACGGAATCGTTGACGAGCATCGAGGTCGTGCGCTGCGCGATCCCCCCGATGCCGCCGGAACAACCGAGTATGCGTACCCTCATGCGCCGGCCACCGAACGGCGATCGGATCAGGCGGGAGCGCGCGCAGCCGGCGCGCCGACCCCGGGAGCCGCGGCGGGGGTACGCATCTGGAATTCCATCTGCGTTCCGGACAGGACGATCACGTCCTTGTCGTTCAGGAGCTGGGCCTCGGTGCCGAGCGTGCGCCCGTTGACGACCGGGTACTCGGCGCCTTCGACATGGGTGATGTAATAGCCTTGCGGGCGGCGCGTGATGACGGCCACCTGGACACCCGGACGACCCAGCGTCGTCAGTGCCTTGGTCAGGACGAGTTCGCGCCCGGTGTTGGCGCCATTGAGAATGCGCACCACGGCTTGTTGCTGCGGTTCGCTCGGCGCCACGATGGGCGAACGCTGCATGTTGGGGTTGGTGGTCAGCGGGGGCGACAGTGACAGCATCGAGGCGGTCTGGCCGAGATCCTGGGTGGCTGCCTCAGCAGTATCGGCCGCGGCCGACGGGGCTGCCGCATTGCGCACCAGGGTGCGATCGAGTTCCTGGTTCACTTCCACCACATCGGCGACGAAGCGAATCTTGTACTTGCCGAGTTCGACGACGTCGCCGTTTTGCAGGAAATGCTTCTTGACCGGCTGACCGTTGACGAAAGTGCCGTTGGTCGAGCCGAGATCCTCGAGGAAGGAATCGTTGAGGATGGTGACGATGACCGCGTGCTCACCCGACACCGCGAGGTTGTCGATCACCAGATCATTGTGCGGCTTGCGGCCGATGGTCGTGCGCTCTTTGGTGAGCACGACTTCTTTCAGCACCAGGCCATCCATGCTGAGAATCAGCTTCGCCATGTCGTTCTTCCCCCGGTCATCCACGGGCCCTTAGTGCCGCCCTCACGGCAATTGTCATCATTCATGCCAGCCAGTCGCGTACCTTGGACATCAAACCTTTGGGCCGCGCGGCGTGGCTGTCTACGCGAATCAGTATGACAGAAACATTGTCCCGCCCACCGTGGTCGTTCGCGAGCTGAACCAGTTCATTGGCGCATCCGTCGAGCGATCTGTCGCTCGCGAGTACCGCGGCGATTTCCTCGTCGGGCACCATGTCGGTCAGCCCATCGGAACATAGCAGGTATACGTCGCCGACCTGTGTGTCGAAATCGGCAATTTCAGCACTGACAACAGGGTCAACCCCCAAAGCTCGTGTCACCAAATTGCGGTTTTGCGAGTACCGGGCCTCGGCGGCGGTCAACAAGCCGGCGTCGATCTGCTCTTGCAGCAAGGAATGATCGCGCGTGATTTGCGTGAGCTTGCCGCCGCGCCAGCGATAGGCGCGCGAATCGCCGATATGGGCCACCGTCAGGCGGTCGCGCAGCATCGCGGCCACCACCAGCGTCGTTCCCATCCCCGCCAATTGGGCGTTCTCGTGCGACGCTTCGAAGATCGCATGATTGACCTGATGGATCCGGCCTTGGATCAACTGGTGCAGCGGAATGCGCATCGCATCCGGATCTTCGGCGATCCGGGTCAGATCCTGCTCCAGATCGCGGATCAGCAAGGCCGTCGCGAGTCCGCTGGCCACCTCGCCCGCGTTATAGCCACCCATGCCGTCGGCCAGCACGGCGAGTCCGGCCGCGGGCGAAATCGCGACCGAATCTTCATTGTGCACACGCACGATCCCGGGATCGGTCACGGCGGAGAAGGCCAGTTCGGCCTGGGTGGACTGGGACATGCGCAAGGGGGCGATCAAACACGCCCGCGATGATCTCGTTGAATGGTTGCCAAATTAGAGCCGAGCCGCAGGTAGGACGTCAATCAAACCGCGTCGCGCGCCAGACGATGCCGCCGATTGATCGACAGCCCGATCACGATCACGAGGGCTGCTCCAAGCAAGGCGACACCCCAATGCACCGCGGCCGGCCAGGCCGACGTCCACGGTTCGGTGAGCGGATCGCCCAGGATCAGATCCCCCGCAATGTACCCCAGCAAGCCGGCGCCGAGCGTCACGATCACCGGGAAACGGTCCATGAGCTTGAGCACCAGCTGGCTGCCGAAAATGATGATGGGGATCGACACGACCAGGCCGAAGACTACGTAATAAAGCTGATGCGCCCCTGAGGATTGCTCCGCAGCCCCGGCGATCGCGATGACGTTGTCCAGGCTCATCACGACGTCGGCCACGATGATGGTCTTGACCGCCCCCCACAGGTTCGAAGCGCCTTCGATGTCGCCGTGTTCGTCGCCTTCGTCGGGCAGCATCAGCTTCACGCCGATCCAGAACAACAACAAGGCACCCAGAATCTTCACCGCCGGCAGCTTGAGCAAGGCGACTGCGAAGGCGACCAGGACGACGCGCAGCGCAATGGCGCCCGCCGTGCCCCAGATGATCCCTTTCCAGCGCTGATCGGCCTTCAGGTTGCGACAGGCCAGGGCGATCACGACGGCGTTGTCGCCGCCGAGCAGGATGTCGATCAGGATGATCTGGCCGATGACCGGCCATTGCACTTGGGAAAGTGTTGCTGCGATGTCCATGGAAGGATGTTCAAGCGCCCGAATTGGGCCCGATGACCGAAACGGTGGCATGCAGCCGCATTGCTGCGACGCATGAAATGGCAAAGGCCGCCATTCTAACGGCGCCAGAAAAAAGGGCGCCCGCGCGGGCGCCCTTTCGACCATCGACGCGGGGCCGTGAAGCCCCGGCCGGGTTTACAGCTTGGCCTTGAGCAGCTTGGCCATTTCCGACGGATTGCGGGTCACGGTGAAGCCGCACTCTTCCATGATGGCGAGCTTGGCGTCGGCCGTATCGGCACCGCCCGAGATCAAGGCGCCGGCATGGCCCATGCGCTTGCCCGGGGGCGCGGTCACGCCCGCGATGAAGCCCACGACCGGCTTCTTGAAGTTGTCCTTGCACCAGCGCGCCGCGTCGGCTTCGTCCGGACCGCCGATTTCACCGATCATGATGACCGCATCGGTGTCGGGATCGTCGTTGAAAGCCTTCATGACGTCGATGTGCTTGAGACCATTGATCGGGTCGCCGCCGATGCCGACCGCGCTCGATTGGCCCAGGCCCAGTTCGGTCAGCTGCGCCACGGCTTCGTAGGTCAGCGTGCCCGAACGCGAGACCACGCCGATGCGGCCCTTGCGATGGATGTGGCCCGGCATGATGCCGATCTTGATTTCTTCGGGCGTGATGAGGCCGGGGCAGTTGGGGCCGAGCAGCAGCGTCTTCTTGCCGCCCTTGGCTTCCTTCTCCTTCATCTTGTTGCGCACCATCAGCATGTCACGCACGGGAATGCCTTCGGTGATGCAAACGACGAGATCGAGGTCGGCCTCGACGGCTTCCCAGATCGCGGCCGCGGCGCCCGCCGGCGGCACATAGATGACCGAGACGGTCGCGCCGGTCTTGGCCTTGGCATCGGTGACGCTGGCAAAGATGGGGATGCCTTCGAAGTCTTCACCCGCCTTCTTGGGGTTCACGCCGGCGACGAAACAGTTTTTGCCGTTGGCGTAATCGCGGCAACCGCGGGTATGGAATTGGCCGGTCTTGCCCGTGATGCCCTGGGTGATGACCTTGGTGTCCTTGTTGATGAGAATCGACATGTCTTCCTCGTGCTTCTCTCTTGGGTTCGGTGGTGGTGGCGTGCGAGCGGCTTACTTGCCCGCGGCTTCGACCACCGCGCGGGCGGCATCGGCCATCGTGTCTTTGCTGATGATGGGCAGGCCCGATTCGGCCAGCATCTTCTTGCCCAGATCTTCGTTGGTGCCCTTCATGCGCACCACGAGCGGCACCTTCAGGCCGACGGCCTTCGAAGCCGAGATCACGCCTTCGGCAATCACGTCGCAACGCATGATGCCGCCGAAGATGTTGACCAGAATCGCCTTCACCTTGGGGTTGCGCAGCATGATCTTGAAGGCTTCGGTGACCTTCTCGGTGGTCGCACCGCCGCCCACGTCGAGGAAGTTGGCGGGTTCGCCGCCGAACAGCTTGATGGTGTCCATGGTCGCCATGGCCAGGCCCGCGCCGTTCACCAAGCAGCCGATGTTGCCGTCGAGCTGGATGTAGGCGAGGTCGAACTTGCTGGCTTCGATTTCGGCCGGATCTTCTTCGTCGAGGTCGCGCAGCTCGGTGATTTCGGGATGGCGGAACAGCGCGTTGCTGTCGAAGTTGAACTTCGCGTCGAGCGCCTTGATGCCGCCGTTGCCTTCGAGGATCAGCGGGTTGATTTCCGCCAGCGACGCATCGGTTTCCATGTAGGTCGTGTACAGCTTCTTGAACACGTCCGCGGCTTGCGGCTGCGAGGCGGCCGGCACGCCGATGCCGTTGGCGAGTTCGAGCGCTTGCGCGTCAGTCAGGCCGACGAGCGGATCGACGAAGACCTTGATGATCTTCTCGGGCGTGGCATGGGCGACTTCTTCGATGTCCATGCCGCCTTCGCTCGACGCCATCAAGGCGACCTTCTGCGTGGCGCGGTCGGTCAGCGCGGCTGCGTAGTATTCCTTCTTGATGTCGGCGCCGTCTTCGATGAGCAGGCGACGCACCTTCTGGCCTTCGGCGCTGGTCTGATGCGTGATGAGTTGCATGCCGAGGATCTTGGTCGCGTATTCGCGCACCTGATCGAGCGACTTGGCGACCTTGACGCCGCCGCCCTTGCCGCGGCCGCCGGCGTGGATCTGGGCCTTGACGACCCAGACCGGGCCGCCCAGGGTTTCGGCGGCCTTGACCGC
>CAXBRX010000282.1:0-4806 GCA_963977835.1 uncultured Derxia sp. | reverse complement strand
TTCTTGAAGCGCACGGCGAGGTCGAAAAATTCGAGCGCCGTGCGGGCGTCGGCAAACAAGCCCGCGGCGAATGCTGCCGACGGCGCACTCACGCCTTGCTCCGCCCGGGCAGCTGCAACTGCGCGAGCTGCGCGATCAGGCCGGCTTCATCGTCGAGACATCTGAGATCGAGGATGAAGGCGCCGTCCTTGACGCGGCCGACCACCGGCACCGGCAATCGGCGGAAGGCGTTCGACAAACGTTCGGCGGCGCTGTTGCGGTTTTTGCCGCGCGGCGTGATGGCGATGCCCGCACTCGGCAGCGCATCAACCGGCAGCGCGCCGCTGCCGATCTGGCTGTGGCACGCGACTGTACGCACCTCCCAGGTCTCGCCGAGTGCGGCGTCAAGCGCGGGTTTCAGCGCGAGCGCGCTCGCGAGCAGCGCGGCCGCGAGCAAGACCACCGCCGCCCGTCTGCGCGTGGCGATGCCGGCCAGGGCAGACCAGACCCGCGCGCTCGCCGCGATGGTGGGCGCTTGCGTCGCGTTCGCTGGCGCAGACGTTGGCGCAGACGGCGTCGGCAGCCAGGACAACAACACCGGCAGCAACACCTTGTTGGTGATGACCATGACCGCCACGCCCAGGCTCGCGGTGATGCCGAGTTCACGCACGATGTCGATGCGGATCAGCATGATGACCAGGAAGCCGAGCGCGTTCGCGAGCAGCGCCAGCGCACCCGGCGCGAACAATTTCATGAAGGCGCCGTGCGCTGCTTGCAGGCTATTGGCGCCGGCACGCGCTTCGAGGCGCCAGGCATTGCACATCTGCACCGCGTGGCTCACGCCGATCGCGAAGATCAGGAAGGGCACCAGCACCGACATCGGATCGATGCCGTAGCCGAGTAAGGGCAACAGGCCGAGCAGCCAGACCACCGGCAGCAGCGCCGCAAACAAGGCCAGCAGGCTCACGCGCCACGAGCGCGTATAGCCGAGCAACAGCACCGCGGTGATCGCGAACGCGAGCGCGAAAAAGCCGAGCACGCTGCGTGCACCTGCGCCGATGTCGCCGACCGCTTTCGCAAAACCGATGATGTGCACGTCGACCTGCGCATCGGCGTATTGCGCGCGGATGGCTTCGAGCCGTTGCGCGACCTCGAAATAATCGAGCCGCCGGCCGGTGTTCGGATCGGTCTCGAGCAATTCGCCCACGATGAGGGCGCCGTGCAGATCGTTCGAGACCAGACGCCCGATTTCGTTCGAGCGCAGCACATTGGCGCGCACGCGGGCCACGTCCGCTGCCGTGCCCGTGTAATCGGCGGGCACGATGTTGCCGCCCGAGAAGCCCGATTCGACGATCTCGATGTAGCGCGCATTCGGCGTGAACAAGGAGCGCACCGTCGGCCGGTCGATGCCGGGCATGAAGAAGACCGCGTCGGTCGCATCGCGCAGCTTGGCAAGGAAAGCGGCATCGAACACTTCGCCGTCGCGCTTGACCAGGGCCACGAGCACCCGGTTCGCACCACCGAAGGTCGCGCGGTATTGCGTGAAGGTCTGCATGTACGGGTGCGCGAGCGGCACCATCTTGTCGAAGCTCGCATCGACGCGCAGCCGGATTGCGCTTGCGCCCAGCAATATCGTCACCAGGGCGAAGACCGCGAGCAGGGCGCGCCGATGCGCGAAGATCGCGCGGGCCAAGGCTTCGATGCTCAATGTCGGGCGCATTTCAATGGCCTTCCCGCGCGGCGCCCGGATGCAGCACGAACGGCCCGTGATCGCCGACCAGCACGACGGTCCGGGCATCGAGGGCGAGCACGCCCGCGAAGTCGTCCTTGCGGCCGGTCTCAACCAAGCTGAAATGCGCGCCGCCGTCGTGGCTTTCGAGCAGGCTGCCGTTGCCGCCCGCGATCCAGATCCGGCCGTCGGGCGCGCGATCGGCACCGAACAGGAAGGTCGGTGTCGGCGTGTCGAGCATCTGCCAATGTGCGCCCGCGTCGGTCGAGCGCAGCAAGCGGCCGCGCATGCCGTAGGCGATCAGCGCGCCATCGGGCAGCGCCAGGACGCCGAACAGGCTGCCGTCATACGGTGAGGCCACCGCGCGCCAATGCAGGCCCGCATCGTCGCTGGCGAGGATGAGGCCGCGCTCGCCGACCACGACCACGCGCCGCGCATCGACCCAGGCGATGCCGTACACATGCCGGTCGTCGTCGCCATGCGCGATGCGCGTCCAGGTCTGGCCGTCCTCGGTGCGCAGCACGCGGCCATACGCGCCGACCGCGAGGCCGAGCTTCGCATCGTGCATGCGCAATTGCAGCAAGGGGCTCGGGTCCTGCGCATCGGTCTGCACGCTGAACCAATGGCGGCCGCGGTCGCGGCTGATGAGAATGAGCGCGTCGTGGCCGACCGCATAGCCGGTGTCGGCACTCGTGAAATCGACTGCGGTCAGCATCGCGTCGAAGGCATTCGCGCCCGGCGACCAATGCGCGCCGCGATCGTCGCTGACCAGGACGCTGCCGTCTTCGCCGACCGCGATCAACCGTTCGCCCGCGCGCGTGATCGCGTTCAGGCGCAGGCGCGCGAGCGTGCGCGCGTCGAGCGCGGGCGCTTCGGCTGCGGCGATGGGCCGGGTCCAGTCGGTCCGCGCGGCCAGATCATCGACCGCCGGATTGCCACCGGCCCAGGACGACAAGGCCGCGAGCATCGTGCCCGCGGCCGCCAGACTTTGCGCACACCGCTTCGCGCGGTGGGGCACGAAGCGCATTCTCACTGCGTGCCTCCTGCTAGCGCGTACCCAGATCGCGTAGCCGCGCCGGGGTGAAATCGGCCGGGTTGCGCTTGATCGGATCGAGGATCGTCGCTTCCTGGTTGTACAGGCCTTTGATCAGGTAGCGGCCCGACAGCAAGTCGTAATGCGCCTCGGTGGTCTGCAGGTACAAGGGCATGTCGTAGAGCATGATCGAATGCGCTTCGCCCACGCGCCAGAGCTGGCCGCGCGCGTCGTAACGGTCGGTCAGCACCACCGCCCAACTGTCTTCGTCGATGTAGAAGGTTCGCTTCGCATACAGATGACGCTTGCCGGGCTTGACCGCCGCCTCGACCACCCAGACCCGGTGCAATTCATAGCGCGCGAGGTCCTGGTTGATGTGCCCGGGCTTGACCACATCGGCATGCTTGAGGTCGCGCGACATCAGGCCGTAGGAGTTGTAGGGCACATAGATTTCCTGCTTGCCGACGAGCTTCCAGTCGTAACGGTCGATCGCACCGTTGAACATGTTGAAGTCGTCGTTGGTGTTCAGGCCGTCGGTCGAATTGGCCGGGTTGTCGTAGCCGACTTCGGGCGCGAGCCGCACCCGGCGCTGGCCCGGCGAATAGATCCAGGTCGTGCGCGGTTCCTTGACCTGATCGAGCGGTTCGTACACCAGCATGATCGTGCCCGCGAGGCGCGGCGGCGAGCTGAACGATTGCATGAAGTTGAACACCCGGTTCGGAGTGCGCTGCGCGGCCGATTTATCGAGGTTGCCGTAGGAATAATCGAGCTCGAAAGTCGTGCGCATGGGCGTGAAGCTGCCGTTTTGCTGGACTGCGCCGCCGGTCCAGGTGGTCGCGAAGGCATTGCCGTGATAGCGCAGCAAATGGTTCCAGATCGCTTCCTGGCCGTTCTTCGGGATCGGGAACGGAATGCCGCCGTTGGCGCCCAGCACGCCGTTGCCGCCTTCGGCGAGTTTGGCCTTGGCCGCCGCGGCCAGGGTCTCGTCGTAATGGCCTTTCGGGAAGGCCGCCGAACGATGGCTCGGATACACCACGAGCTTGTAGTCCGGGTATTTGTGCAGCATCGCGAGTTGCCCGGGCGTCAGATGTTCCTTGTATTGCTCGGCGTTCGCGGGCGTGATCGTGAACAAAGGCTTGTCGCCCGCATACGGGTCGGGATAGCTGACGCCGGGTTTGTAGCCTTGCACGGGCGGTGTCTTGAGGCCGCCGGTCCACGCGGGAATCGTGCCCGCGGCATTGCCCGCGGCTTCGGCGCCGAGCGGCGTGAGGGTGCTGCCAAGCTTGGCGAGTTCGGCCGGCGTGAGTTCGGCGCGTGCAACGCCGGCACCGGCGAGCAAGGCCGCGAAGACCGCGGCGCTCAAAGAGAGTTTGGGATGCATGACGTATTCCTTGGCAAATGCGGGCGGTGCGGGATCAGAACGCGTAGCTCAGACTGGCCGCCACGAAATCGCGGTCCTTCGAAGAATTGGTGTTGACCGTGCCGTTGAAGACCCGGCCGCCGATGAAGGCGGTGTAGCCGAGATCGGCACGCCATTGGTCGCCGAGCGTGCCGGTCAACCCGACCGTCAACGATTGCACGCCCTGGTTCCAGGTCGGGCTCACGCCGCGCACGGCCTGCGAATAGGCGAGGCGCGGCGACAAGCGCCAGGCACCGATCGCATTGTTGTAATCGGCCGAGAGCGCGAGTTGGTAGCCCCAGGAGTTGGGCGTCGCAAAGCCTTGGCCCGCACCCGTGGCCGGCGCGCCGAACGAGCCGGCCGGCGTGGTTTCGCCATAGCCGCCGAAGTACACGCCGTCGGGCAATTGCAGATGCGTGAAGCCGATCTCGCTGGTCAGCACCACCTGATCGAAGCCGAGCGCGTTCGAGAACGCCTTGGTCGCCGACATCTGCACCTGATGCGCCTTGACGCGCCGGTAGCCCGAGATTTCGGTGCCGATCGGCAGCGTCGCGGCGGCGAGCGCATTGCCGGTCACGCTGTTTTGCAGGCCGATCGCAGCGAGGAACAATTCGCCGCCCGAAATCTGCAAGGGCAGGTTGGGCCGGTACGAATACTCGCCCGCGA
>CAXBRX010000281.1:0-4806 GCA_963977835.1 uncultured Derxia sp. | reverse complement strand
GGACCACCGCGAACAGCAGGTCGCCCGCCTTCACCGCCTGGTTGTCGTGCACCGGCACCGCGGTGATCAGGCCGGCCACGTCGGGCGCCAGCTGCACCACGTTGACCCGCACGCGGCCGTCGCGGGTCCAGGGCGACTCCATGTAGTAGTCCCACAGGTGAACGCAGACCAATCCCGCTGCAGCCACCAGCGTGAGGGTGAGCAGCACCGAGCCGGCGCCGGATAACCATTTCTTCATGTCAGCTCCGCGGTATCAGGTTGAACAGGCCGCCCAGGAGAACGAGGTAGAGCGCCAGGTTGAACAGAGGCGGGTGCCAGACCCAGCGGTAGAAGCCCAGACGCCGGAGACCGGCCGTGAGCAGGCTGTTGAGCGCATAGGTCGCCAGCATCGCGACCAGCAGCAGGCGGTACAGAAGCAGCAATTTCAGCAGCGGCTGCGGGACAAAGGGATTGCGGTGGTGCCAGTCGGCGAGACGAATGCGGACTAGCCTCGTTCCGCGCTCCAGTGACGGTTGGTGATTTGCGTGACACGGACGTCGTTGAGGCCGCATTCGTCGAGCATCGCGCGGACTTCGTTCACGGTAAGCGCGGCGTGGAGCGAGTCTTCAAAAAGCTTGCGCTGGAGAGGGCTCCAGGCGGCGGCCATTTCCTGCACTAACTGATCAAGTGCCGCCTGCGTGTTCGGGCGGAACAGATCGCGGATCAAAATGGGCGCGCCGCTGCGCGTGACGCGCGCGATTTCGGCCAGCGGAAATTCGACGACATTGGTGCCGAGCGCACGCGACGCGCCGGTGCGCGCAAGCGCATCGGACGTAGGCAGAGGCGGCAGGGTCGCAGCCGGGGCGACGACAGGCGCAGGCGCGGCCACCGGTGGTGCAGAAAAGACCGGCGTCTGCAGGGTCGGGATCGCAGGCGTGGGCGGCGCCGGTATCGATGGCGCAGGCGGCGTCACCGCAGCGGGGGCTTGAACGGGCGCAGGCGCCGCGGGCACGGGCGGTGCTGGCGGCACGAATCCTTGCGGCGCCGCCGGCTTGGGCGGCGTCAGGCTGTAGATCTCATGCTCGGCCACGATCTCCGGCAATCCCGACGGGGTGACGATGCCCTGGACCTGGGCACGCAATTCGGCCCGCAGGCGGCGGTAATCGGAAATGAAGCCGCGCAATTCGAGCGGCGGCAGGTATTCGCCGTAAGTGCCGAGCCGATCGTTGTAACGCTGCACCGCCACGTCCAGATGCTGATTGACGGCCGCAAGACGTGCCGCATGCAGCCCCGAGCGTGCGACCACTGCACGGATTTCGGCTGCATCGAACTGGCCGAAATTGCCGAACAGTTTTTCGAACGCGAGTTCGGCGCGCGACGGATCGGCGAGCAGCTTTTCGAGCAGAACGCCGCGGTTGAACGCGGCCTTGGCGCCGATGATCGCCAGCGCGGGATCGCCGAGCGTCAGGTAATTGGTGTAGACCGCTTCGAATTCGCCGAGCGCTTCGTTGGCCCTGTTCTGGCGCGCGAGTTGTGCGGCACGCTGCAAGCGGTCGCGCAAGGCTTCGTGGCTCGGCGCCGACATCGGCGGGAGCTTGGCCACCGCGCCGAGCGCGGCCTTGGGCACGGTCAGGGTCGGGTCGAGCGGATGAGACGCAGCCGGCACCGGCGCGGTCACGCGCGGCGCCGTGCTGGCGACATTGTTTTCGCCGGTTCCGGTGACGTCAGTCTTCACCGCGCTGGGCCTGTACTGGGATTCAAACCATCACTCCGCATCCGGGGTCGCGCCGCTGAAACACACGCCACCCGATGCCCGATCACTGCCGCGCGAAGCAAAGCGCGGCGCCCGGTGACGCCATCTTGCGCCGCCGCGACAGCCCGACTATGCCACCAACCGCAGTGCCCGCGTGCGTGATCCACTTCACGAAGCCGCGCGAAATACGAATTTTGGCGCCGATCAATCGGGCCGAACGAGACGCCCAACCTTGCGGGATGACACAAAAGTGTGCAATGCCGTTTGCATCTCTTCACTCAAAGGATCGAAGTCGAGCCCGATCCGGTAGCCGTTCATGCCGGCGAGGCTCACATCGGTCACCGCGAATCCGGCGACGAAACGGGCCGGCGTGGGGCCGACCAGGGTCACGTGCAATTCGCCGCGCGCGCCGACCGGAATGGTGATGTCCGACAGCACGCCGGCGCCGGTCAGGGCGATGTCCTGGACCTTGACCCGCAAACGACCTTTGCCGGGAAAATGCAGTTCGCCCCCCTGATTGAGGACGTGACGCGGGTTTTGCCGTTGTTCTTTGCTCATGATGTGCGCGGGGCGACGCAGGCCCAGCCGACATCGTGCCACCATTTGGCGAAACGGCACGGTCGCAAGGTGTCCGCATGTGAGAACTGCCCGATTTTTGTCATGTTGCTGAGTGAAGCGGCCGCACGCGCGGCCGAATGGATCGCCGCCGCCGATGGCTTGCTCGTCACCGCCGGGGCCGGCATGGGTGTGGATTCCGGGCTGCCCGATTTTCGCGGGCCGCAAGGTTTCTGGCGCGCCTACCCGGCGCTCGGCCGGCGCGGCCTGCGCTTCGAAGAGGCGGCCAGCCCGCAAACCTTCCTCGACGATCCGCGGCTGGCCTGGGGCTTTTATGGTCATCGCCTGGCGTTGTACCGGCGCACCACGCCGCATCGCGGCCATGCCTGGCTGCAGACCATGGCCGCGCCGATGCCAGCCGGTCTGTTCGTCTTCACCAGCAATGTCGACGGGCACTTCGCGCGCGCGGGCGTGCCGCCCGAGCGGGTGTTCGAATGCCATGGCAGCCTGCACCATCTGCAATGCCTGCACGGCTGCGACGGCAGCGTCTGGCCGGCCGACGCGTTCGAGCCCGAGATCGACGAAGCCGACTGCCTGCTGACCAACGCGCTGCCGCGCTGCCCGCGCTGCGGCGCCCTGGCGCGGCCGAACGTCCTCATGTTCGGCGACGATCATTGGATCGACACCCGTGCCGCGCAACAAGAAGCGCGGCTGGCGCGCTGGCGCATGGGCGTCGAACGCGGGGTGGTGATCGAAATCGGCGCCGGCACGGCGGTGCCGACGGTGCGTTGGTTCGGCGCCCGTACCGGCTGGCCGCTGATCCGCATCAACCCCGACGCGCCGACCACCGCCGTGGCCGGCCAACTCCAGTTATGCAGCACGGCGCTCGAAGGATTGGCGGCAATTGCAGCGCAATTGGGCGTGTCCTGACACAATGCGGCCATGCATTTCGAACATCTGGTTCAAATCAACGATCCGCAGCTGCCTTTGCTCGACCCTTTGAGCCGTGCGCAGTTGTGGCGTGGCCTGGTGCGGCGTGCCGAGCAGCCCGAGGAATTCATCCTCGCGCTCGACAGTTGCCATATCGTCGGCCGCCGCAGCGAAGGCGAAGCCACCGTGCTCGAGCGCAACCTCGATTTCGGCCCGTTCCAGGTGCGAGACATCGTGACCTTGCATCCGCAGTCCGAGGTCAGCACCCTGGCCGCCGCGACCGAGCGCTGGCCGGAAAGCCGCATGCGCATCCTGATCGAAGAACCCGAACCCGACGCCTTGTTCCTGCGCTTTCGCTATGAATGGGCCGACGACGCCGCTGGCGGCGAAGTCGATGCCATGGCGCAGGATCTGCGCAAACAAGCCTATCTGAGCGCCGACCTCGACACGGTCGCGCGCATCCGTGAACTCGCGCAAGCCGGATTGCTCGACTGAGGCTGCGCGCCCACCCGCCTGGAGGAAGACCCGCCATGACTGCATCGCCCCAACAGAAGTCGCGCGCGCAAAAGGCCATCGAATTCATGGGCCAGTTGAGCACCTTTTCGCCGGTCCGCAATCCGCGCACGGGCGACATCGACGAAGTGCGCGATCTGGTGCACGGCCACCTGATCACTTCGATGCATGTGAGCTACGACCCGGCCAACCCGCCCGACACCCTCGACCAGGTCCAGGTGCGCTGGGGCGGGGCCGGCGGCGAATCGTCCGAGCATTACGCCGAGATCCTGTCGATCGCGATCGTGCAGGCGGCGCGCCATGAAGTCACCTTCGGCGATGTGGACGACGCGCGGGCACGCGCCTTGCAATTGGCCGAGCACTTCCGATCGACCTTCGGGATCGCCGACTTCGAGCTGTATTGATCCACCGCGCGTGCGCGGCCAGCGCACGCGCCTACACTCGCGGCCATTTCTGACCTGCCCGGTCGATCGATCGACAAGTTTTCCAGAGGAGGATTGAATGGCCGATTCGTTTTTCCCGCGTTGGACGCTGCGCGCCGACGCGACCCATGCCACCACCATCGCCCCCGACGAACGCCTGCCCTGGCCGCAGACCTTCGCGCTCGGCGTGCAACACGTGGTCGCCATGTTCGGCGCGACGGTGCTCGCCCCGCTGATCATGGGCTTCGACCCCAATGTCGCGATCCTGATGAGCGGGATCGGCACTTTGTTGTTCTTCGTGCTGGTCGGCGGCCGGGTGCCGAGCTATCTCGGATCGAGCTTCGCCTTCATCGGCGTGGTGCTCGCCGCCACCGGGTATGCGGGTGCCGGCCCCAACACCAACATCGGCGTCGCGCTCGGCGGCATCAACTGGAAAATGCCGCGGAACAGCGCGACCGTGTTTCCGGCGGGATCGGTGATCCGCGCGTCATAGGTCTGCGTGCGCTTCGTCTTCGCCACCATCTCGGCCGAGAAGCCCAAGAATCTCGGCATCGTCGTGATCGACAACGAGCATTACGGCGAGACCGGCATGCAGCCGACCCATACGGGCCGCGGCATCGATCTAGCCAAGCTGGCCGCCGCGGCGGGCTTTCC
>CAXBRX010000280.1:0-4841 GCA_963977835.1 uncultured Derxia sp. | reverse complement strand
CCCAGGCGGCGCGCGGTCGCGGCGACGCGGCAGGCGATTTCGCCGCGGTTGGCGATGAGGATCTTGGAGAACATCAGTCTCGTCCTGTGTTGGTCTTGTGTAGGCGCGTGGTGAACGCGTGTCTCCTCGTGCTGCGGTATTACTTCTTCTGATCGACGACCCAGCGCGGTTTGCGCTTTTCGAGAAACGACTTCACCCCTTCGCGGCCTTCTTCGCTCGCGCGCGCTTGTGCGATCCGGCGCGCGGTGTCGGCGCGCAACGAAGGCGTGACCGGCTGCGAGCCGACTTCGCGCACCAGGCGCTTGGCCGCCGCGAGCGCTTGCGGGCTGCACAGCAACAGCGCATCGACGATCTCGCCCACGCGCTCGTCGAGTTCATCGGGCTGAACCAGTTCATGGATGAAACCGAGCCGGTAGGCCTCGGCGGCATCGAAGCGCTCGGCGCTCAGCACATAGCGGCGCGCGGCCTGTTCGCCGAGCGCGCGGATGACATAAGGGCCGATGGTGGCCGGGATGAGGCCGAGCCGGGTTTCGCTCAGGCAGAACTGCGCATTGGTCGACGCGACCGCGATGTCGCAGGCGGCAACCAGCCCCATGCCGCCCGCGTACACATCGCCGTGCACGCGCGCGATCACCGGCTTCGAACATTGGTCGATCGCGTACAGCATGTCGGCCAGGCACAAGGCATCGGCTTCGTTCTCGTCGAAGGTGTAGCCGGCCATCTTCTTCATCCAGTTGAGGTCGGCACCGGCACAAAACGCCGGGCCTTGCGCGCCGAAGACCACCACGCGCACCTCGGGATCGCGGTCGAGCGCGACGAAGGTCTCGTGCAAGGCGGCGATCAGAGCCTCGTTGAAGGCATTGCGCACCTCGGGACGGTTGAGGGTGACGAGCGCCACCGCACCATCGCGTGAGACCTCGAGTCCTTCCATCACGCCTCCTTGTTCCAACGCTGCATGCAAGCATCGACCGCCGATTGCAACGCCACGCCCAGGTCGCACGGCCCATCGACCGACCAGCCCAGATCGTTGGCGAGGCCGTCCTTGATGCCGTAGCACCAGCCATGCACGACGAGTTTTTCGCCACGCGCCCAGGCGTCGCGCACGAAGGTCGTGCGGCAGACATGGCTGACTTGTTCGAGCACATTGAGTTCGCACAACAGGTCGACCTGATCGCCGAAGACCTTGCCTTCGAGCAGGCTGCGGCGCTTCCATTGCACATCCTGCACATGGCGCAGCCAGTTGTCGGCCACGCCTTCCATGCCGCCTTGCAAGGTGCGCGCGACCCCGCCGCAGCCGTAATGGCCGACGACCAGGATGTGTTCGACATGCAGCACTTCGATCGCGTATTGCAGCACCGACAGGCAATTCATGTCGGTATGCACGACGACGTTGGCGATGTTGCGATGAACGAACAATTCGCCCGGCGCGAGATCGACGATCTCGTTGGCCGGCACGCGGCTGTCGGAACAGCCGATCCACAGATATTTGGGCGCCTGCTGGTTGACGAGGCGCGAGAAGAATTCCGGGTCGGCGCGCACTGCGCGCTCGGCCCAGCGCCGGTTGTTGGCGAACAATTCGCCGAGGTACTTGCTGTTCTTTTCAGTCATGAGGAATCACATGCGGAAGATGCCGAACTTCGTTTCAGGAATCGGCGCATTGAGCGCCGCCGACAGACCGAGCGCGAGCGTCATGCGCGTGTCGGCCGGGTCGATCACACCATCGTCCCACAAGCGTGCGCTTGCGTAGTACGGATGGCCTTGCGTTTCGTATTGGGCCCGGATGGGCGCCTTGAACGCTTCTTCCTCCTCCGCCGACCAAGAACCACCCTTGGCCTCCAATCCATCGCGGCGCACCGTGGCCAGCACGCTCGCCGCTTGTTCGCCGCCCATCACGCTGATGCGCGCGTTCGGCCACATCCACAAAAAGCGCGGCGCGAACGCGCGCCCGCACATGCCGTAATTGCCGGCGCCGAACGAGCCGCCGATGATGACGGTGAACTTGGGCACCGCCGCGGTCGAGACCGCGGTGACGAGTTTGGCGCCGTTCTTGGCGATGCCTTCGTTCTCGAATTTGCGCCCGACCATGAAGCCGGTGATGTTCTGCAAGAACACCAGCGGAATCTTGCGCTGGCAGCACAACTCGATGAAATGCGCGCCCTTGAGCGCCGATTCGCTGAACAGGATGCCGTTGTTGGCGATGATGCCGATCGGCATGCCGTGCAAATGCGCGAAGCCCGTCACGAGCGTTGCGCCGTAGCGCGGCTTCCATTCGTCGAAGTCGGAACCATCGACGAGCCGCGCGATGATCTCGCGCACATCGAACGGCTTCTTGGTGTCGGTCGGAATCACGCCGTACAACTCCTCGGCGGCGTAGGCCGGTTCGATGCTCGGGCGCAGATCGACCTGCGCCTCCTTGCGCGGCAGCGCACCCAGATTGCCGACGATCTGGCGCGCGAGCGCGAGCGCATGGGTGTCGTTGAGCGCGAGATGATCGGCCACGCCCGACAAGCGCGTATGCACATCGCCGCCGCCGAGGTCTTCGGCGCTGACCACTTCGCCGGTGGCGGCCTTCACGAGCGGCGGGCCGCCCAGGAAGATCGTGCCCTGGTTCTTGACGATGATGGACTCGTCACTCATCGCGGGCACATAGGCGCCGCCCGCGGTGCATGAGCCCATGACCACCGCGATTTGCGGAATGCCCTGGGCCGACAGATTGGCCTGGTTGAAGAAGATGCGGCCGAAATGTTCGCGGTCGGGAAAGACCTCGTCCTGATTGGGCAGGTTGGCGCCGCCGCTGTCCACGAGGTAAAGGCAGGGCAGACGGTTTTGCTGCGAAATTTCCTGGGCGCGCAAATGCTTCTTGACCGTCATCGGGTAATACGTGCCGCCTTTGACGGTCGCGTCGTTGCAGACGATCACGCAATCACGCCCGGCCACACGGCCGATGCCGGTGATGAGGCCGGCGCCCGGCGCGTCGTCGTTGTACATGCCGTGCGCGGCGAGCTGGCTGAGTTCGAGGAAGGGCGTACCCGGGTCGAGCAGCACATCGACGCGTTCGCGCGGCAACAGCTTGCCGCGGCCGGTGTGCTTGCGCCGCGCCTCGGGCCCGCCGCCTTGCGCCACCTTGGCGACCTGGGCCTTGAGATCATCGACCACCGTGCGCATGGCCTGCGCATTGGCTTGAAAATCGGCGCTGCGCGGATTGAGTTGCGTCTGCAGAACGGTCATGGCGTGGTACTCGCGGTAACGGCGGCGGAACTGCCGGCATGGCGCTCGCGCACGAAGCGTTGTTCACGCATCGACGCGCCCCAGGAATCGTCGTCGTGCTCATCGGCCAGCACGAAACCGAATTTGCTGTACAGATGCGCGGCGGCGGCCAGGCCGCGCACGGTGGTCAGCCAGACGCGCGCATCGCCGCGTGCATCGGCCGCTGCGAGCGCCAGGCGCATCAGGCGCGTGCCCACGCCATGGCCGCGCGCGTCGTCGCTCGCAATGAAGAAGCGCAGCCGGGCGCCCTTGGTCGCGGCCTCGCGGCTGTCGAGCGCGAGGCAGCCCAGAAAGTGCCCGTCGCGCCAGGCACTCCAGATCAGCGCCTCGTCGTCCGGCACGGCCGCGAATTCGGCGGCTTCGCGCGCGACGATGCGCTCGAACACCGGCGGCCAGCCCAGAGCGCCGACGTAATAGCGCCCGTGCCAGCGCACGAGTTCACCGAGCAGGCCCGGCACCCAGCCGGTATGCACCATGACCGCAGCGTCGTTCATTCGAGCATGTCTCCATCCACGTAATACCAGCGCCCGGCATCGCGCACGAAACGGCTGCGCTCGTGCAGGCGATGCGCGCGCCCGCCCACGCGATAACGCGCGACGAATTCGACGCTCGCCCATTCCTCGCTCTGGCGCTGATGTGCACGCACATCGAGGCCGATCCATTTCGGCTTCTCAGCAGTGTCGGCGGCGAGGTCGAGGGTGTCGGGCCGGGTGCTCGCATGCCAGGTCGCACGCAGGTAATCGGCATCGCCGCGCGCATAGGCGGTATAGCGCGAGCGCATCAAGGCCTCGGCGGTCTCGGGCAGCGCGTGCGCGTCGAGAAAGCGCCCGCAACAGGCCGCATAGGCCAGGCCGCTGCCGCAAGGGCAGACGTCGGCGGAGGACTTGTGCGTACTCATGCGGCGATCGGGGTGTACAACTCGACCAGATGCCCGGCCGGATCGCGCAGATGCGCAATGCGCAGACGCCAGACGGTCTGATCGTGCGGCGGGTTGAGGAATTCGAGCCCCGCGGTGACGAGGCGCCGATATTCTGCATCCACATCCTGACAATACACGCCGAGCACGCTGTCGCTGTTCGAAGTGTTCATGCGGTAGCCGCTCACGGCTTCCATCTGCTCGCGCTTGAACAGCCCGAGGCGCAAGCCCGCGGTGTCGTATTCGATATAGGTCGGCGTGACGGTGGCCTCGCGAAAGCCGAGCGCATCGCGATAGAAAATCCGCATGCGTTCGAGATCGTCGACCAGCCAGCGCAGATGCGTCGCCTTCATGGGCATGCGTCCTTTCAGAACCCGCCCTGGGCCAGCCAGCGATCGACCATGGGCAAACGGTCCCAGCCCCAGAACGCTTCGCCATCGACGATGATGAAAGGCGAGCCGAACACGCCGCGCCCTTCGGCCAGCGCGACTTCGTCCTTGAGCTCGGCTTTGATCGATGGATCGTTGATCGCGGCGTCGAGCGCGGCGCGGTCGAAGCCCGCGTCGGCGCAGACATCGAGCATGGTGTCGGCCACGCTCAGATCGCGCCCGTGCGCGAAGTAAGCGCTGTACAAGGCCATCGCGAGCGTCTTGGCGCG
>CAXBRX010000279.1:0-4842 GCA_963977835.1 uncultured Derxia sp. | reverse complement strand
TTGGTGATCGTCGAAGCGCAGCGCTCGGGCTTGTCGGCCGAACTGGGCGCCGATGGCGTCCTGATCGGCATTGCTCGTGCGGCGCAAAAGCCGGTGCGCGAGATCGAAACCATCGACGAGCAATTCGATGTGCTGGCCGCCGGTTCGGCCAAGGAACAGGCGGCCGACCTCATGGAATTGATCGGCTCCTTGCAAAGCGGCGAAGAATTGTCCGAACTCACCACGCTCGCCCAGGCCTGGCTCGCGGCGGACCGCGCGGGGCTCGAAGCGGCGCTCGACCGTCTGCGCTCGGACCCGCGCGCCTCGGCCCAGCGCAGCGTCGATCAGGTCATCATCGGGCGCAACCGGCGCATGGCCGAGCGCATCGACGCCATGTTGCAGCGCGAGCCAACCCTGGCCGCGGTCGGCGCGTTGCATCTGGTGGGTGATCAGTCGGTGCTCGTCGAATTGACCAAGCGCGGCTGGACCATCAAGCCGCGCTGATCGGCGCCGTTAATCCGTGGTGGGCAGGGTCTCGCGCGGTGCGACGTGCTGCGCGACGGGAGCTTGGCGATGGATAGCGCATTTGGCAGCGTATTGGCACGGTATTGGTCGGCCCCCGAGGTCGCGATCAATGTGCTCGTGTTCCTGAATCTGCTCGGCGCCTTGCTGCTGGGCTTTCTGGTCGGCTACGAGCGCTCGTATCGCGGGCGGGCCGCCGGCATGCGCACCTACGGCATCGTCTGCATGGCCTCGTGCGCGCTGACGGTCATGATGGGCTACCCCGGCTATTGGTTCGGCGGGCACAGCCTCGTCACGCTGCCGGCCAGCGGCATTCCCGATCCGACCCGCGTCATTCAAGGCATCGTCACCGGCGTGGGTTTCATCGGCGCGGGCGTCATCATGAAAGAAGGCCTGAACATCAGCGGGCTGACGACCGCGGCCTCCTTGTGGGCCGCCTCGGCGATCGGCGTGATGGTCGGGCTCGGGTTTTATGCGGCGGCCATGCTGCTGTCGGTGCTTTCAGCCTTGTGCATGATGTGGGCGTCTAGCCTCGAACGCTGGCTGCCCGCGCGCACCGGTTTCGTCGTCGTGCTGCGTTTCGAGCGCGGCTTCGTGCCCAAGCAGGAAGAACTCGTCGAAGCGGCCTTGCGGCGCGGTTATGAAATGGCGCTCGGGTCCTTGTCGATCAGTCTGGTCGATGGCCGTGCCGAATGGCGCTTCACCGCCACATCGCTGGGCAAAGGCCGGGCGGTGTCCTTGGCGCAATTGTCGGATGAATTGCGCAACTTCGCCGGCGTCGAAAGCTTCGATCTGTCGCCGTCGCGCAATTGAAGCTGGTGCATGATTCAGCCGAGGGCCGATTTCAGTGGCCGTCCATCCAATGCGTGGTTGCGGGGCGGCCCGGCTGGTTCGAGCATTGCAGGTCGAAACTCTGCCCGCATTCGAACCGGGTACCGAAATTGTCCCGATCGATGCGCGTGCCGGCATAGGTCTGACGGCCGAGCAGGTAATCCTTGCGCGTGAGGGTTTCGCGAAAGCGTTCGACATCGGTCGGTTCGAGCACGCGCGATTCTTCGATCAGCACACTGCCCAGATCGACCGCGGCCGGGGAAAGCTCGGCCCGTTTTTCGAGTTGCCGCGCATTGCGCTCGACGCGCTCTTGCAGGGCGCTCGCGGCGGCGTCGCGCCCACCCACGGGCGGGCATTCGCGCAGGATCACCGAGCGGGTCTGGCAGGTCGGCGCGCCTGGCTTGGTATCGGCCGCCTGGCCCAGTGCAGGCGCCGCGCAAAACAGGCCCACGATGCTCAAGGCCGCAGCGAGCGGCAGTGGGGCCTGGGCGCGGCGCGACATGCTCAGCCGTGGTAGCCGGTGACGGTTTCGATCTCTTCCTTGCTGCCGAGGAAGACCGCGACCTTCTGATGCAATTGACCGGGCTTGAGCGCCAGGATGCGTTCGCGGCCGTTGGTGGCCGCGCCGCCCGCCTGCTCGATGAGGAAGCTCATCGGATTGGCTTCGTACATCAGGCGCAGCTTGCCGGGCTTGTCCGGTTCGCGCGCATCGCGCGGGTACATGAACACGCCGCCGCGGGTCAGCACGCGATGCACATCGGCGACCATGCTCGCGATCCAGCGCATGTTGTAGTCCTTGCCGCGCGGGCCGGTCTTGCCGGCGAGCAATTCGTCGATGTAGCGCTTGACCGGCGCTTCCCAATGCCGGGCATTGCTCATGTTGATGGCGAATTCCTTGGTCTGCTCGGGAATCTTCATCGAGCCTTCGGTGAGCAGGAATTCGCTGACATCGCGGTCGAGGGTGAAGCATTGCACGCCATGGCCGAAGGTCAGGACCAGATTGGTCGACGGGCCATAGACCGCATAACCGGCCGCGGCCTGGGCGCTGCCCGGTTGCAGGTAAGGCGCTTCGACCGACAGATCGGCCTTGCCGGGATTGGGCAGCACCGAAAAGATGGTGCCGATGGAGACATTGATGTCGATGTTGCTGGAGCCGTCGAGCGGATCGAAGAGCAGCAGGTAGGGCGCGTCGTCGAACCCGGTCGGATGCGGCAGTTCGCGTTCTTCGGAGGCCATGCCGGCGACCACGCCGGTCCAGGCACTGCCGCGCAGCATGATCTCGTCGGAGAGCACGTCGAGCTTTTTCTGATCTTCGCCATGCACATTGCCGGTGCCGGCCAGGCCATGCACGCCGCCGAGGGCGCCACGCCCCACGTCGACGGCGATGCGCACGCACGAGCGCGCGACCGACTCGATCACGTTCATCAACTCGACGTCGATATGGCCGGCGCGCACATGGCCGGCGAGATGCTGTTTGAGGGTGACTGCCATGATGGTCGTTCTTGAAATGGAGAGGACGGAACTCAAAGGCCGCGGGCGGCGCCAGACGCGATCCTACCCGCTTGGCGCCGGTGGCACAGGCGGCGCCGCTAGCCCAGGGCCTTGCCGATCACCTCGCCGGCATCGCGCGAAAGCGTCGGCTTGGCCGCCACGCGTTCGAGCGCCGCGCGCATCAGCGCTTGGCGGTCGGGCGTGAAACGGCGCCAGCGGTCGAGCGCGCGTGCCAGCCGCGAAGCGACTTGCGGGTTGAGCTCGTCGAGCTTGAGCACATAGTCGGCCCAGATCGCATAACCAAAACCGGTGGCGTCGTGGAAATGCACGGGGTTGTTGTTGCAGAACTGCAAGATGACCGAGCGCGCACGGTTCGGATTGCGCAGGTTGAAAGCCGCGTGTTTGAGCAGCCCGACCACATGCTCGGCGAATCCGCGCGCCTGCCCGTCGGGGACGCGCCGCGCCGTGGCCTGCAGCGTGAACCATTTGTCGATCACCAGGGCGTCGTTGGCGTAACGGGCATAGAAATCGGCGAGTTCGGCCGCGGCCATGCCGGCGTCGGCGAGCACGCTCAAGGCCGCGAAGCGGTCGGTCATGTTGCCGGCATGCACGTACTGGCTGCGCGCGCGTGCCAGATGCGCGGGCGCGCCGGTTTCGACCAGATAAGCCAGGGCCAGATTGCGCAAGGCGCGCCGGCCGGTGCTCGCGGCATCGGGCGAGTAGGGCGCATCGCTCGCGAGCCGTTCGTAGGTGTCGAGCCATTCATGTTCGAGCGCATGGGCGAGCGCGCCGAACAGCGCGTCGCGCACCTGGGCGATCGCGGTCGGATCGACGACCGGCACCTGCTCGGCGATGTAGGCGACGCCAGGCAGGCTCAACGCCACTTCGACGAAGGCCGGATCGAGGTCGGATTGCAAGGTGGCGCGAAAAGCATCGACCAAGGCTTGCGGCGCGGTTTGCGGCACCGTGCCAGCGGCCAGGTGCGCGAGGATCACGCCGAGCATCAGGCGCTGGCCGGCTTCCCAGCGGTTGAAGGCGTCGCTGTCGTTCGCCATCAGGAAAGCGAGTTGTTCGTCGCTGAGGTCGATCGCGAGTTGCACCGGCGCCGAAAAATCGCGCAGCACCGAAGGCACCGGCGCGGCGTTCACATTCACGAACACGAAGCTTTGTTCGGCGGCTTTCAGGTGCAGCACGCGCGTCGTGCCTTGCGGCGCGGCTTCGCCTTCGAGTTGCAAGGCCAGGTCGGCGCCGTCGGGCCCGACCAGGCCGACCGCGACCGGGATGTGCAAAGGCTTGCGGCCCGCGCCATTGGATTGCGCGAGCGTGAGCGTGAAGCGCTTGCCCGCGGCGTCGTAGGCGCAGTGCGCGTGCAGCCTGGGCGTGCCCGATTGCGCATACCACTCGCGGAACTGGCCCAGGTCGGCGCCGTTGGCGGCTTCCATCGCGGCGACGAAATCGTCGCAAGTCACGGCCTGGCCGTCATGGCGGCGGAAGTATTCATCCATGCCACGGCGGAACCCCTCGCGGCCCAGGATGGTCTGCTGCATGCGCACGACCTCGGCGCCTTTTTCGTAGACCGTCGCGGTATAGAAATTATTGATTTCCTCGTATTCGTCGGGCCGGATCGGATGCGACATCGGGCCCGCGTCTTCGGGAAATTGCACCGCGCGCAGCGTGCGCACATCGTCGATGCGTTTGACCGCGCGCGCGGCGCTGTGCTGATCGCCGCCCGACATCATGTCCATCGAGAATTCCTGGTCGCGGAAAACGGTCAGGCCTTCCTTGAGCGACAACTGGAACCAGTCGCGACAGGTCACGCGGTTGCCGGTCCAGTTGTGGAAATACTCGTGGCCGACCACCGATTCGATGCCCGCGAAATCGAGGTCGGTCGCGACCTCCGGATTGGCCAGCACATACTTCGTGTTGAAGATGTTGAGGCCCTTGTTCTCCATCGCGCCCATGTTGAAATCACTGACCGCGACGATCATGAAACGATCGAGATCGAGTTCGAGGCCGTAG
>CAXBRX010000278.1:0-4874 GCA_963977835.1 uncultured Derxia sp. | reverse complement strand
CCAGCACCCGCCACACCCCCGCCAGGAGGCACCGCATGTCCCAGACGTCCGCCACGATCCTCGCCCAGGAGCAGGAGCGCAAGCTCGTCAAGTCCCTGCGGCGTGCCGATGTGCTGCTGTTCATCGTCGCGGCGGTCATCGCGCTCGACACCATCGGCACCATCGCCTCCGGCGGCACCGAGGCGCTCGATTGGGCGGCCCTGCCCGTGGCCGGCTACATGACGGATCCGGCGACCGCCGACCCGATGGGCTGCCGGATCGAGTTGCTGCATGGATCGCCCTTATCGGGCCCGATCGCGCGCTTCGACCCCGACGCCCGTCTGATTTCGCTGACGATTTCGGGCATGCGCAAACCGATGAGCGTCGCGTTCTCGGCGATCCGATCGATCGAATTGACGACGCCGCTGGTGATCGCCCATGCCGACGCCAAACCGACCCTGCCCGGCCTGCACCGATATACGGTCATCTATCGCGACGGCGCCAAGGCCGAAGGCGAGGCCAATCTGATCGTCGAACAATCGCGCGGGGTGTTCCTGTTTCGCGCCGACGAGGACGCGCGCGTGCATCGCAGCTTCATCCCGAGCGTCGCGTATTCGGAGTTCAAGACCCATGAACTGGGCGCGGGCCAGGCGGAAGCCGCTCCGGAAGCGGCCTTCATCGATGACGATTTCGTCTTCGAGACCCAGGTCAAGACGCCGGAAGCGCTCTGGAAGGCGCTCGACGAGGCCGCCAACCGCCCCCAGATGCGCCTGGGCGAGTACCTGCGCGGCAACGGCATGATCAACGAAGAACAGTTGGCCAAAGCGCTCAAGGCGCAGAAGTCGTCGCGCCTGCCCTTGGGCAAGATCCTGCTCGAACAAGGCGTGATCGACGAGATGACGCTGCAAATGTCGCTCGCGAGCACTTTGGGCATGCCGACCGTCGAGATCGAGCATTTCCAGATCGAGGCCGGCGCCTTGTTGCTGGTGCCGCAGCCAATGGCCGACCGGCTCAAGGTCGTGCCTTTGTGCGAACGCGAGGGCACGCTCGCGGTCGCGCTCGAAGACCCGTGGCGCACGCCGGCGCTCGACGAGCTCAAATTCATCACCCAGCGCAAGATCCGGCCGGTGCTCGCCCCCATGCATTCGATCGAGCCCGCGCTGCGCCGGCTGTACCGCACGCCCGGCGATGCCGACGCACCAATCGAGTTCGAACACACCGATGTCAACGACCTCGCCGAGCAATTGGCCGCCGAAGAGTCTTCGGGCAGCACCGAGGTCGAGGGCAAGGCGATCAGCGAGTCCGACACCGCGCTCACGCGGCTCGTGAACACCATGATCCTCGACGCGTATTCGCAAGGCGCGTCCGACATCCACATCGAAAACTATCCCGGCAACCAGAAGACCCGCATCCGCTTTCGCAAGGACGGCGAACTGCATGCCTATCTGGAATTGCCGTCGAACTATCGGCGCGCACTGGTCGCGCGGCTGAAGATCATGGCGACGCTCGACATTTCCGAGCGCCGCAAACCCCAGGACGGCAAGATCGATTTCTCGCGTTTCGGGCCGGCCAAGATCGAATTGCGGGTCGCGACGATCCCGACCAACAACGGCCTCGAAGACGTCGTGATGCGCATCCTGGCCTCGGCCAAACCGGTGCCGCTCGAAAAGCTCGGCCTCGGGGTAGAAGTGCGGCACGACATCGAACGCATCGCGAACCGGCCTTACGGCCTGTTTCTGGTTTGCGGTCCGACCGGCTCGGGCAAGACCACGACGCTGCATTCCTGCCTGGCCCACATCAACACGCCGTCGCGCAAGATCTGGACCGCCGAAGACCCGGTGGAAATCACCCAGGCCGGCCTGCGCCAGGTCCAGGTCAATCCGAAGATCGGCTGGAATTTCTCGGATGCGCTGCGCGCCTTCCTGCGCGCCGACCCCGACGTGATCATGATCGGCGAAATGCGCGACCTCGAAACCTCGCGCATCGCGATCGAAGCCTCGTTGACCGGCCACCTGGTGATGTCGACCCTGCATACCAACAGCGCGCCGGAATCGATCGTGCGCCTGCTCGACATGGGGCTCGATCCGTTCAACTTCGCCGACGCACTGCTCGGCGTGCTCGCCCAACGCCTGGTGCGCAAGCTGTGCAGCGAATGCCGCGCGCCGGTGCCCGCGACCGACGAACAAATCGACAATCTGCTGACCGATTATTGCCGCAACGCCGAAGATCCCGCGCAATTTCGCACCGAGACGCTCGCGCGCTGGAAATCGCGCTTTGCCGACGAGAACGGCCGGCTGCGTCATTGGAAGACGCCGGGTTGCCCCAAATGCAACGGCACCGGTTACAAAGGCCGCGCCGGCATCCACGAATTGCTCAGCGGCACGCCTGAAATCCGCCACCTGTTGCAAACCGGCGCGCGCGTCGACGAACTCGCCAAAATGGCGATGAAACAAGGCATGCGCACCTTGCGCCAGGACGGCATCGAAAAGGTTCTGCAAGGCATTTCGGACATCGCCGAAGTCCGCTCGGCGAGCAACTAGCTTCGGAGTGATAATCGGCGCGTTCTGCATCCAACCGGCGCGCCATGAACGACAACCTTTTCGCGATCCTCGAACAGAACTTCCCGGCCGAACGCACGGCCTGCGCGATCGAGGCCTATCCGCCAGCCGGCGGCCCGCTGTACTACACCTGGGCCGACCTCGACCGCGGCAGCGCGATGATCGCCAACCTGTTCGCGGGGCTGGGCCTGGCGCCCGGCGCGCGCATCGCCTGCCAGACCGAAAAATCGGTCGAGGCGCTGATGCTTTACCTGGCCTGTCTGCGCGCGGGTTTCGTCTATCTGCCGCTCAACACCGCCTACCAGCAAGCCGAGATCGCCTACTTCATCGGCGACGCCGAACCCGCGGTCTTCGTTTGTTCGCCGGACAATTTCCCATGGTTGTCCAAGCTCGCGTTCAAGCACGGCGTTGGGCATGTGTACACCCTCGGCGATGACCGCACCGGTTCCTTGCTCGAACGTGCCTCGCATCAGCCTGATCGATTCGGCTGTGTCGAACGGCGCAGCGACGACCTTGCCGCCATCTTGTACACCTCGGGCACCACCGGCCGCAGCAAGGGCGCGATGCTGACCCACGGCAATCTGAGCAGCAATGCGCTGATGCTGCGCGATTACTGGGGCTGGCGTTATGCGGGCTGGAGCGAACAAGCCGAAGCCGGCGGGCGCGATGTGTTGTTGCATGCGTTGCCGCTCTTTCATGTGCACGGCTTGTTCGTCGCCTGCCATGGCGCTTTGATCGCCGGTGCCAAGCAGATCTTTTTGCCCAAGCTCGACCCCAAACGCATGCTCGCCTTGCTGCCACGCTGCACGGTGATGATGGGCGTGCCGACGTATTACGTGCGCTTGTTGCAGGAAGACGGCCTCAACGCCGATGTCTGCGCCAAGCTGCGCGTCTTCATCTCGGGCTCGGCGCCTTTGCTGACCGAGACCTTCGAGCTTTGGCGCGAACGCACCGGCCACACCATCCTCGAACGCTACGGCATGAGCGAGACCATCATGCTCACGAGCAATCCGTATCACGGCGATCCGGCGCAGCGCCGCGCAGGCACCGTTGGCCTGCCTTTGCCCGAGGTGAGTGTGCGCGTGATGCACGACGTGAAGATCGGCAGCGCCGGCACGCCTTGCGCCACCGGCGAGATCGGCGACATCCAGGTGCGCGGCCCCAATGTGTTCGCCGGCTATTGGCGCATGCCCGAAAAGACGCGCGAAGAATTCACGCCCGATGGCTGGTTCAAGACCGGCGATGTCGGCCGTTTCGATGCCGACGGCTATCTGTCCATCGTCGGGCGCAGCAAAGACCTCATCATCACCGGCGGCTACAACGTCTATCCGAAGGAGATCGAGAGTTATCTCGACGAAATGGACGGCGTGGCCGAATCCGCGGTGATCGGCGTGCCGCATGCCGATTTCGGCGAGGCCGTCACGGCGGTCGTGGTGCCACGCCCGGGCGCAAAGCTCGACGGCGAAGCGCTGATCGCGGCGCTCAAAGCCAAGATTGCGAACTTCAAGGTGCCCAAGCGCGTGTTCGTCGTGGCGGAATTGCCGCGCAACACCATGGGCAAGGTGCAGAAGAACGTCTTGCGCGAGCGCTTCGGCGGGGCGTGACGCCCCGCAGCCTCAGGCGCGCGACAACAAGTATTTGCGCGCGAACAGCGGATCGGCCTGCTGTTCTTCGAGTTCGTGGTGCTTGATCATCGAATACAACTGCACCAGCGGCTCGCCGAGCACTTCGCGCACGATCGGATCAGTCTCGAAAGCAGCCAGCGCGGTCTCGGGCGTGCGCGGCAGCACGCGGTCGCTTTGTTGCGAAGGCATGCCGATGATTTCCGGCCCGGGCGCGAGTTTGCGTTCGATGCCGACAAGGCCGGTGCCGAGCATCAAGGCCATGGTCAGGTAAGGATTCGAATCCGCGCCCGGCAAACGATGTTCGACGCGTCGGTTCTTCGTATTGGACGGCGGCACGCGGAACGAGACCATGCGGTTGTCGCGCCCCCAATCGGCGCTGACCGGCGAGGCTTCGGGGCGCGCGAGGCGCACATAGCTTTGCGCATACGGCGCGAGCACCGCGATCGTGCCCGCGGCCGCGGCCTGCCAGCCACCGATGAAATGCGCGAGCCGTTCATGGTCGCTCCCGTCGGCATTCGAGAACGCGTTGCGGCCGTCGAGATCGGCCAGGCTCACATGCCAATGCATGCCTGAACCGCATTCGGGCACGAAAGGCTTGGGCAGGAAGGTCGCATGGAATCCGTGCCGGCGCGCGAGTTCGCGCGCGAGGCGCTTGAAGCGGAACACCGCATCGGCTTGCGACAGCGGATCGCCAGGCGCGAAATTCATTTCG
>CAXBRX010000277.1:0-4883 GCA_963977835.1 uncultured Derxia sp. | reverse complement strand
ATCCGAAGCCGTCAGCGCAGCCCCGCCTGCGGATGGAGGGTCAGGACCTCGCCCGGCACCGCGGAAGGCAGGCGCCCATGACGCAACCATTCAAGCGCGAGCGGCCACAGATCATGCTGATGGCGCTGATGAAAAAAGGCGAAATGGCCGATGCGTGCATGGCCCAGGGCGCCCGGACGCAAATGCAGATGCACGCGCCGGCAATGGCTGAAATAGGTAAGCAGCCGCCGGATCGCAGCTTCGGTGCCGAACTCGTCGTCGCTCAGCCCGACCGCCAAAATGTCGGCACGCACGGCGGCAAACTGCGCCACCAGCGTCTGGCGCGCTGGCGCGTCGAGGGCGGCCGGCCCCGTGCGCCAAATGTCTTCGAAGCGCGGTGCGCGCGCGGTCCAGTCGCGCACCACGCCTTTGGGAGTGTCTTCGAGCCAGCCTAGGCGCTTGCCCGGAAAATAGCCCAGGGCCGCGGTGAGCGCCGGCATGACCAGATGCCATTTCAAGAGCAGGCGCCAGCGCTGCTGCCGCGCATAGTCTTTCCAGTAAGCGTACTGCGCGCCCATGGTGAAGACCCGCGCAATCCGATGGCTAGACGGCGCCAGCCCCACGAGGAAGCCGCCGACGCTATGGCCGACCACCTGTACCGGCTGGCCGGGAAAAGCACGCTCGACATGCTGCAGCACCGCCTCGAAATCGAGCCGGCCCCAATCGATCCAGCCGGCGTCGAAACCGCGCAGCCGTTCGGGCCGCGATTGCCCGATGCCGCGATAGTCGTAGGTCAGGACATCGAAGCCGTGTTGATGCAGGTAGGCGGCAAACCGGGCGTAATACGCGCAGCGCACCGAGGTTGCCGGGTTGATCACCACCACGGCGCGTTGGGCGTCGGCGCGCTCGTGCCGCCAACAATGGCCTTGCAACAAATAGCCATCGGCAGCAGCAATGCCGATCGATAAGGGTGAAGCGGTGTTGATGCGATCCACGCGGCAGCCTCGTCTGGTCAGACCCGAGTCTGCAATCTAAGGCGTCTTTGCCCTGGGCTCACCCGATGAATTTTCGCCGCTCGCATGCGTGAAACGCATGCGAACCCGGAGCATCAAGCTTCCGCGGCCGTACCGTCTTTGGCCGCCAAGGCCAGTGTTTTGCCATGCAAGGCAGCGATGGCCGCCCGCCCGGCCAGCAGATGCGCATGCATCGCCTGATCGGCGGCCTCGGGCGAACGCGCACGGATGGCGGCCATGATGCCGCGATGCTCGGCCAAGGATTCCTGCGGCCGCCCATCGCGCAGCAAGGAGTTGTGCCGGGTCAGTTTCAGCACCTTGCGCATGTCGTCGATCATTTGCGCGAGTCGGCGATTGCCGCCGATCTCCTGCACCGCCAGATGAAACCGGTGGTTGGCATCGAAAAAGCCGTCGATGTCGGCCGCGGCCGTGGCGGCTTCGAGCTCGGCATGCAGGCGTTCGAGCCGACGCAGATCGTCCTCGGTCGCATGACGGGTGGCGTCGGCCACCGCGCGGCCTTCAAGCACCGCCAGGATGGCGAAGATCTCGTCGAGATCGCGTTCGTCGGGCTCGGCCACATAACACCCGCGGCGCGGCTTGAGCACCACCAGGCCTTCGGTCGCCAGCACTTTGAGCGCCTCGCGCAAAGGCGTGCGGCTGATGCCATATTGGTTAGCGAGCGCTTGCTCGTCTATCCAGCTTCCGGGCGGGAGGGCATGATTGAAGATGAGGCCACGCAGTTTTTCGGCGACCTGCAGATACAAGGCCGACGGCGCCAAAGACTCGACCGCGACCGGCGCCGGCTCGGGCGCCGGCACCGCCGCGCGTGGCGCAGGCGTCACCGCGCCAGCGGTGGGGTGCCGTATCGATCCGGAATTGCCTGCGCTCATGCCCTTGCATCCATAATTATGGATAACGTATAGTTTGCCCCCCAAGATTGTCAAGGCGCGCCTTCCCTCGGTTTGGCGCGCCGTTTCGTTTCGGGTGTCCCCATGAATGATTCCGCCAAGTCCGCCGCGCCCGCGGTGCCGTCCGTCAACATGGAAGCCTGGGTTCGGGCCGCGGCCAAGTCCGCGCCCGGCGGCGACGTCAATGCCTTGAACTGGCTGACGCCCGAGGGCATCACGGTCAAGCCGCTTTACACGGCCGACGACATCAAGGACCTGCCTTACGCCAACACGCTGCCCGGCTTCGCGCCTTATGTGCGCGGCCCGCAGGCGACGATGTACGCGGTGCGGCCCTGGACCATCCGCCAATACGCGGGCTTTTCGACCGCCGAAGAATCGAACGCCTTCTATCGCAAGGCGCTCGCGGCCGGCGGGCAGGGCGTGTCGGTCGCCTTCGACCTCGCGACCCATCGCGGCTACGACTCCGACCATCCGCGCGTGACCGGCGATGTCGGCAAGGCCGGCGTGGCGATCGATTCGGTCGAAGACATGAAGATCCTGTTCGACGGCATTCCGCTCGACAAGATTTCGGTCTCGATGACCATGAACGGCGCGGTGCTGCCGGTGCTCGCGGGCTATGTGATCGCCGCCGAAGAGCAGGGCGTGCCGCAGGACAAACTCTCGGGGACGATCCAGAACGACATCCTCAAGGAGTTCATGGTCCGCAACACCTACATTTATCCGCCCGAGCCTTCGATGCGGATCATTGCGGACATCATCGAGTACACGGCGAAGAACATGCCGAAGTTCAACTCGATCTCGATCTCCGGCTATCACATCCAGGAAGCCGGCGCGAACCAGGCGCTCGAACTCGCGTTCACCCTGGCCGACGGCAAGGAATATGTGAAGACCGCGCTGGCCAAGGGCCTGGACGTGGACGATTTCGCGGGCCGGCTCTCGTTCTTCTGGGCCGTGGGCATGAACTTCTACCTCGAGATCGCCAAGATGCGCGCCGGGCGCCTGTTGTGGTGGCGGATCATGAAGGAGTTCAATCCCAAGAACCCGAAGTCGATGATGCTGCGCACGCACAGCCAGACCTCGGGCTGGTCATTGACCGAGCAGGACCCGTACAACAACGTCATCCGCACCACCATCGAAGCGATGGCGGCGGTGTTCGGCGGCACCCAGTCGCTGCACACCAATGCGCTCGACGAAGCGATCGCGCTGCCGACCGAGTTCTCGGCCCGGATCGCGCGCAACACCCAGATCGTGATCCAGGAAGAGACCCACATCTGCAACGTGGTCGACCCCTGGGCCGGCAGCTATCTGATGGAAAAACTCACCCAGGACATGGCCGACAAGGCCTGGGCCATCATCGAAGAAGTCGAAGCCATGGGCGGCATGACCAAGGCTGTCGACAGCGGCTGGGCCAAGCTCAAGATCGAAGCCAGCGCGGCCGAAAAGCAAGCGCGCATCGACTCGGGCAAGGACGTCATCGTCGGCGTCAACAAATACAAGCTCGCCAAGGAAGACCCGGTCGAAATCCTCGAGGTGGACAACGTCAAGGTGCGCGAGAATCAGATCGCACGCCTGCAAGCCATGCGCGCGACGCGCGACAATGCCAAGGTGCAGGCCGCGCTCGATGCGCTGACCGATGCCGCCAAGACCGGCCAGGGCAACCTGCTCGACCTCGCGATCAAGGCCGTGCGTCTGCGCGCGAGCGTGGGCGAAATCAGCGACGCGCTCGAAAAGGTCTGGGGGCGCCATCGCGCCGATACGCAAAAGGTGACCGGTGTGTATGCAGCTGCCTACGACTCCGCCGAAGGCTGGGACAAGCTCAAGGGCGAAATTGCCGCCTTCGCCGAAAGCCATGGCCGTCGCCCGCGCGTGATGATCGCCAAGCTCGGCCAGGACGGCCATGACCGCGGCGCCAAGGTCGTCGCGACCGCCTATGCCGACCTCGGCTTCGACGTGGACATCGGCCCGCTGTTCCAGACCCCCGAAGAATGCGCGCGCCAGGCGATCGAGAACGACGTGCACGCGGTGGGCGTGAGCACCCTCGCGGCCGGCCACAAGACCCTGGTGCCTGCCATCATCAAGGCGCTCAAGGACCAGGGCGCGGACGACATCATCGTCTTCGTCGGCGGCGTGATCCCGGCCCAGGACTACGACTTCCTCTGGGAAGCCGGCGTCAAAGGCATCTACGGCCCCGGCACGCCGATCCCGGCCTCGGCCAAGGATGTCTTGGAGCAGATCAAAAAGGCGCACGCCTGATCGGCGTAGGCTCGCGGCCCCGTTCCACTGTTCCGGTCCGATGACCGCCCGCGCATCCCGCATGGACGATACGCGCATGGACGACACGTCCCTCGTCGCCGCCATCCTCGCCGGGCCCGGCCCGGCGCAGCGCCGTGCGCTCGCGAAGGCGATCACGCTGCTCGAATCGACGCGCACCGACCATCGCGCGCGCGGCGACGCGGTGCTCACCGCCTTGCTGCCCCAGACCGGCCGCTCGATGCGGCTGGGCATTTCGGGCGTGCCGGGCGTGGGCAAGTCCACCTTCATCGAAGCACTGGGTCTGGCCCTCATCGAGCGCGGCCATCGCGTCGCGGTGCTCGCGATCGATCCGTCGTCCACCGTCTCGGGCGGCTCCATCCTCGGCGACAAGACGCGCATGGAGCAATTGTCGGTCGATGAACGCGCCTACATCCGGCCCAGCCCTTCGTCGGGCACGCTCGGCGGCGTGGCCGAAAAAACCCGCGAATCGATGCTGGTCTGCGAAGCGGCCGGCTATGACGTGATCATCGTCGAGACAGTCGGCGTCGGACAAAGCGAAACCGCGGTCTCCGGCATGACCGACATGTTCGTCTTGCTGCAACTGCCCAATGCCGGCGACGACCTGCAGGCGATCAAGAAGGGCGTGATGGAGCTGGCCGACCTGGTGGTCATCAACAAGGCCGACCTCGACCTCGCCGCCGCGACCCGCGCCCAGGCGCAGATCACATCC
>CAXBRX010000276.1:0-4935 GCA_963977835.1 uncultured Derxia sp. | reverse complement strand
GGCGATCGACCGTCGGCGCATCGGCCGCGGCCGCCCCGGCGCGCGGCAGATGCAGCGTTTTGACGATCAAGCCGTCCGACGAAGGCGTCGCGGTCGCGTCGAAACTGAACACCCGGTGCCGTCCTTGCTCGACCGCGGCGAACATCGCTTCCTCGACGCGTTGGAACATGGTTTCGTTGTTGGTGCTGTCTTCGGGCACGCAAGTGGCGATCCCGCACGAAATCGTCACCGCAGTGCCGGCTTCCGACTTGGGATGGTTGAGCAGCAATTGGTCGATGGCGTGCACGAGCATGCCGCCGAACGACAAGGCGCCGTAGGCATGGGTGTTGGGCAGCACGAGCGCGAAGCGGTCGGGATCGACGCGTGCGACGAAGTCGGCCGCGCGGCGCGTGGTCGCCTTGAGCGCGGCGCCGACCTGGCGCACGCATTCGTCGCCTTGCTGGGCGCCGAAGTATTCGGCGTATCGATTGAAGAAATCGATTTCGATGAGGGCGATCGACAAAGGCTCGCGGCTGCGACGCGCTCTTGCGATTTCATGCGCGAGGCGTTGGTCGAATCCGCGCCGGTTGGGGAGTTTGGTCAGGCTGTCTTCGACGTTCAGATGCTCGATCTGGCGGTTGGCGGCCAGCAATTCGCCCGACATCGAGACCAGGCGATGGCGCAAGGCCGTTACGCGCTGGAGCGCGCGCAGCTTGGCGGCGAGCATCACTTGCGAGACCGGTTTGGCGAGATAGTCGTCGCCGCCGGCTTCGATGCCGCGTTCGAGGTTTTCCTCATCGCCGACGCCCGACAGGAAGACGATCGGGACCCATTCGCCCTGGTCGCTTTCGCGGATCGCGCGCGCCACCTCGTAGCCGTCGGCGTCGGGCATGTCGACGGCGATCAGGGCGAGGTCGGGCTTGTTCTTGAGATAGGTGCGGATGGCCGCCAGGCCGCCATCGACGACGATGGGCTCGTGCCCCATGCGCGCGAGCGCGACCGCCAGGCTGGCGCGTACGGTCGAGGAATCGTCGGCAATCAGGATGGACAGCGAGTCCTTGGACATGAAACAGGCTTTCGAGCGCGCGACGGCGGATTCGCCATCGTCCGTTGAGTTAAGGGGATTGCATGCGCAACTGGACCAGATTTCGGGTAAAAAATATCACAGCCGCCGCGCGGCGAAAGCAAGAAAACGCGTGCCGTGGCGGATGCTGAAATTGTTGTCGGCACAAACCACGAACAAATGCTCGCCGGTGGTCAGCACCGGCCCCAAGGCCATGCCTTCGTAATTGTCGTGCGGGATGCGTTCGTCGCCGAGGTCGATCAAATGGCTTTTGCGCGCCGCGACGAATTGCCCTTGTTGCAAGGACGCGATGCCCGACACATCGGAGGCAGCATCGATCTGCGCCTCGAACAGCCGGGCGATGAAGCCGGCGCCGACCGCGTAGGCCCGCTCCAGGATGAGCAGCCGGCGCTCCGATACGGCGATCAACTCCGACACCCCGTTGGTGGCGAGGCGTCCGGTCACCCCGAACCATGAGGAGTTGGGCAAAGGCGTCAGTGCATAGGCGTATTGCGCCAACGGGCGGCCGCTTGCGACATCGAAGCGGGTGATGCGCACCCAGGCCTCGCGATCGATGCCGGGGATCGGGCCGTCTTCGTACAACGGCCCTTCGGTGATCGCGAACAAGGTCTTGCCGTCGGGGGTGAGCCCCATGCCTTCAATGACCTGGTTCGAGCGCGGACCGCGATGTTCGCCGAACGTCCAGTTGGCGGGCAGGCTGAATTCGCGCTGGTAGCGTCCGGCGCGGTCGTAGACGCGGATCCAGGGCGGCACGCCGAGCTTGCGTCGGCCTTCGCTCGAAATCAGCACCGTATCGTCGGGGCCGAGGCGGATCGATTCGGTATCGGATTGGTCGCGCGGCATCCGATGGCCGTCGGGCGTTTGCAAAAAGATCGGCCGTTCGATGCTGACGCCGAACTTGCCGCCCGAAAAGCTCATGCGCGCTTCGTACATGCGCGCCGGCGGGTCTGCACGCTTGTCGTCGCTGATCAGCAGCCAGCGATTGTTAAGCCCGTCGTAATCCAGACCCGAAATGCCGCCGACGCGCGTGCCGTCCACGTCGAGGTCGTGCGCGAGCATGCATTCGCCGAGGTAGCTGAAGCTCAGGCTCGGGTTGGGGCCGCAGACCGGCGCCCATTGCGAATGATTGATGCACCCGGCCAGACCGGTGGCGCCGAGGGCGAGCCCGCCGCCGAGCAGACGGCGGCGCATGGGGCTGGGAGGTGGCGAGGTCGGGGCGCGCGACATGGCCCCGATTGTGCCAGCGCGCCGGCGCCGGACTTGCGGAATTATTCCGGTACGAAGACTTTGCCGGCGCGGATCGCGATCAGGGTACGCACGAACAAAAAGCCGATCAGTGCCGTGATGACGAACAGCAAGACCATGCCCAGACCGCGCAGCACGGCGTTGTCCAGCCCGCGCGCCATGGCCAGCGTGGCGATGGTGATGGCCGCGCTCGGAAACGAATAAGCCCACCACGGCAGCGCGAACGGCAGTTTGGTGAAATGCGGCAACTGGTAAAGCAAGAGCATCGTCGTGAACAAGCCGACGTAATAAAGCACCCGGGCCAGGTCGTCGACGGCGCCATGGTGCAACGCCAGCCACGACAAACAACCGATCGCGGGCGGCGCGATCAGGATGAACAAGGTCGGCAGCAGTTTCGAGGGCACCGGCGGGTGGAAAAAGAAGCGGTTCATCATGATCGTGAGCAGCACGATCCAGAACAGGAAGCCGATGCTGAAGAAGAACCAGGCGATCTCGACATAACCATGGGCCATGGCCGGGATCGGCACGATGATGTTGCCGACGATGGGGATGAACCAGGCCGGCGTCGAATGCGCGATTTCGTAGCGCGTGTGATGGATCCACGACGACAGAATCACGATCGTCAGGCCCAGATGCAGGGCCGCGCCGAAAGCGACCAGCGCCAAGGAGAGTTCCGGCAGATCGGTCTTGGTCGGGATCGCGAGCAGCAGCGCGCCGATCGAGATGGCGGGAAAGAAACTGATCCGCACCGGGTGCGAGAACTCATGCTTGACCGCACCGGGGTGGCGCACGAGCTTGGCGGCGTAAAGCACCAGCAGCAGCGCATACACGGCGAGTGTGCCGAACATCAGGACGCTGCTCATGGCATGCGGCCAGGCGAACAACTCTTCGGCGCGTTTCCAGGCGATGGTCAGACCCGTGAGGCCCATGACGCTGGCAAACAAGGGCACGGGCATATGCGCGAGCCAGCCACCGGGCGGGTGCTGGAGGGCGGCTGCGGGGCGGGCGTCGGTCGGTTCGGTCATGGCGAAATGGCAGTGGTCGAAGAGGTTCAGCCGAACGCACAGACTTGGGGCGGCGCGCCGGGGCAAAGAGGGCAGCGGATTCTAGGCAGCGTGGGCACGAGCGTCTGTGACGCCGGCACCAGCCCTTTGTGACGCAGGCTCCGCGCTTTCGGTGCATCGACAATCGTCGGCCGCTGTGCAAGCATGCGGAGCGCCTTGTCGTGCCCGGCAGTGGTTTGACGTGTCGGGATGCCCGAGGCCAAGGCGAGACCTTGCTCGCCTGCAGTGTGCAGTCCTCAGCCTTTGCCGTTGCAGACGGATTCCGGGATGACGACGTGAAGACACACCTGTTCCATGGGCGCGGTTTCGGTCAATGGGCCTTGGGCCTGGCGTTGGCGGCGGGCGTTTATGCCTGGGCCGCACCCGCACCGCCCGAGCCGGCGACCACCGGCGACGAAGAAATCCGCGTCGCGCTCGACAGCGCCTTTGCTCCCATTTCCGCAGCGCCCGACGGCAAGCCGCAAGGCTATGCGATCGACTTGATGGGCATCGCCGCCAAGCGCGCGGCGCTCAATCCGCGCTTCGTCGCCAAAGCCACCTTCGCCGATGCGCTGACGGCCTTGCAAGCGCACGAAGTCGATGTGATCGTCGCGTCGGCGCGCAATGACGAACGCCTGGCCTACGCAAGTTTCGTCGGTCCGTATTACAGCGCCCAATCGGTCATCGTCACGCGGCTCGACGGCGGCTGGAACAGCATCGCAGCCTTGGCCGGCCACACGCTCGCGATCGACCGCAGCCATTACCTGATCGAAAGCCTGCGCCGCGATGCGCCGAGCGTGCGCGTCGTCGAATACGACACCGCGCCGGTGGCGATGCGGGCGGTGGCCCAGGGTGACGCCGATGCGATGGTGACCAACATCGAGGTCGCCGCGCGCCTGATCAACGCGCAATATCTGGGGCAGTTGCAGGTCAGCGGCGTGGTGGCGGGGCGGCCCAGCGAGTTGTACTTCGCGGTGCGCAACGATCGCCCCGAACTCGCTGCACGCCTGAGCGCCGGACTCGCGCAGGTGACCGATGCCGACCGGGCCACGCTGGCCGGTCGCTGGTTGCGCACGATTTACGAGCCGGGCGTGCCCTGGACGACGATCGCTGCGGTCGGCCTGCCCTTGGGGGCGGCGCTGCTCGGCATCATCGCCATCGTCAGCATCTACAACCGGCGCTTGCGTGCCGAGATCAAGCGCCGCGACCTGGCCGAGCAGGCACTCGCGAGCGAGCGCGACGCGGCACTCGAACAGGCAGCGGCCAAGGCCGATTTCCTGTCGACCATGGGGCATGAAATCCGCACGCCGTTGACCGCGATCGCGGGCGGCATCGATGTGCGGCGCACGCGTGCGCTCGGCGACGAGAACCTGCGTCTGGTCGAACGCATGCACCGCGCGAGCCAGTATCTGGTCGCCTTGCTCAACGACATCCTCGATTACGCCAAGCTCGACGCCCATCGCATCGCGATCACGCTCGCGCCCGTCGATGTCGGCGCGCTCGTGCATCAGGTCGCCGAAGAGTTCGAACCGCTCGCGCGCATCAAAGGCCTGGAGTTGCATTACGAGGGCACGCCGGGGCCGG
>CAXBRX010000275.1:0-4936 GCA_963977835.1 uncultured Derxia sp. | reverse complement strand
ACCTCGACCTTTGCACGCCATCATCCTTTGGTCACGGCGCAAGTGCTGTCGCTGAGCACGGACGAAATTCTCGCCCGGCTGCGCCGCTTCGAGATCGACGCCGGGATCATCTACACCCAATCGGGCGGCGCGCCCGATTTGCAGGTGTTGCCGGTCTGGAGCGAGGACCATGTGCTGCTCACGAGCCGCCATGGCGAGCTCGACAACCGCGAATCCATCACCTGGCGCGAGGCGAGCGGCTTGTCGCTATGCCTGCTCACGCGCGACATGCAAAACCGCAAGACCATCGACGGCGTCTTCGCCGGCCTGGGCTGCACCGCGCGGCCGACCATCGAGACCAATTCCATCGTCAGCATGCTCGCCCATGTCTGCTCGGGCGTCTGGTCGAGCATCGTGCCGCGCAGCGTGCTCGACATGATCGGCGTGCCGGCCGGCGTGCGGGTGCTCGAACTGGTCGAACCGTCGGTCGCCTGGACCACCGGTGTCGTGACACTTATGCGCGACCCAAATCCCCCGATGGTCGAAGCCTTGCTCAAGCTTGCGCAAGAATTGCCCGCATCGTTCGGGATCGACGAATGAGTGTTCGGAATTTCTCGTTTTGCAATCGGGCGACTTGGTCTTAGCTTCGCGGTCAACCACGCGAGGCGCAGACAAGCGTCCAGGGTTTTACACACACGGAGGAGGAACACAGTATGTCGGCTATCGCCAGCCCGGCGGGATATGGGCTACTTTCAAAAGAACGCACGATCGCAAAACCGGGGTTCAACCGGTGGCTGGTACCGCCGGCCGCGCTCGCCATCCATCTGTGCATCGGCATGGCCTACGGCTTTTCGGTGTTCTGGCTGCCTTTGTCGAAGGCGCTCGGCATCACCGAATCGCTCGCGTGTCCGAAGGACATGGGCTTTTTCGACTCGGTGTTCACCACCACCTGCGATTGGAAGATTTCCATGCTCGGGTGGATGTACACGCTGTTCTTCGTCTTCCTCGGTTCCTCCGCCGCGATCTGGGGCGGCTGGCTCGAACGCGCCGGCCCGCGCAAGGCCGGCGTCGTCGCGGCGCTGTGCTGGTGCGGCGGCCTCGTCATCTCGGCCATCGGCGTCAAGACCCACCAAATCTGGATGCTTTGGCTCGGTTCGGGCGTGATCGGCGGCATCGGTCTGGGCCTGGGCTACATCTCGCCCGTGAGCACCCTCATCAAATGGTTCCCCGACCGTCGCGGCATGGCGACCGGCATGGCCATCATGGGCTTCGGCGGCGGCGCGATGATCGGTGCGCCCCTGGCCGACAAACTCATGAAGTATTACGCCACGCCGACCTCGGTCGGCGTCTGGGAAACCTTCCTGACCATGGCGGCGATCTATTTCGTCTTCATGATGGCGGGCGCCCTGGGCTACCGCGTGCCGGCCTCCAACTGGAAGCCGGCTGGCTGGAACGGCCCGACCACGACCGCCAAAGGCATGGTCACCAATGCGCATGTGCATCTGAACGTGGCCTCGAAAACGCCGCAGTTCTGGCTCATCTGGGCGGTGCTGTGCCTGAACGTGACCGCGGGCATCGGCATCCTGGGCATGGCCTCGCCTTTGCTGCAGGAAGTCTTCGGCGGCAAGCTCATCGGTGTCGATGTTGCCTTCAATGACCTCACCGGCGCGCAAAAAGGCCAGATCGCCGCGATCGCGGCAGGCTTCACCGGTTTGCTGTCCTTGTTCAACATCGGTGGGCGCTTCTTCTGGGCCTCGTTGTCCGACAAGCTCGGCCGCAAGACCACCTACCTGATCTTCTTCGCGCTCGGCATCGTGCTGTACGCCTCGATCCCCTGGACGGCGAAGACGGGCGGCCTCGCGCTGTTCGTGGCGTTCTTCTGCGTCATCTTGTCGATGTACGGCGGCGGCTTCGCCACGGTGCCGGCCTATCTGGCCGACATGTTCGGCACCCGCATGGTCGGCGCCATCCATGGCCGGCTGCTCACGGCCTGGTCGACGGCAGGGGTACTCGGGCCGGTGCTCGTGAACTACATCCGCGAATATCAACTCGAACACGGTGTGGCGCGCGCGGACGCTTACACCATCACGATGTACATCCTCGCGGGTTTGCTGGTGCTGGGTTTGTTGTGCAACTGGGCCGTGCGTCCGGTGCCCGAGAAACACCACATGAGCCCCGAGGAATTGGCCGAAGAAAAGAAGATCGCCGACGACACCCATGTGCATTTCGGCAAGGATGCCCAGGCGCTCGCGAGCGAAGTCTCGCATTCGGGCAAGGTGGCCTTGGCGTGGGCTGCGGTCGGCATCCCGCTCGCGTGGGGGATCTGGATCACGCTGCAAAAGGCCATCGTGCTGTTCAAATAAGTGGAAAGCGGTATGAGCGACACAGCAGAACTCGAAGCGATCATCGCAGCGCACGCCGGCATGCCCGGCGCGTTGCTGCCCATCCTGCATGCGATCCAGGCGCGCCTGGGCCATGTGCCCGACGCGGCGGTGCCGCTCATCGCGAGCGCGCTCAATCTGTCGCGCGCCGAGGTGCATGGGGTGGTCAGCTTCTATCACCACTTCCGGCGCACGCCGCCGGGCCGTCATGTGGTGCAGTTCTGCCGTGCCGAAGCCTGCCAGGCGCGCGGCGCGGCGCAGCTCGAAGCGCATGTGCTGCGCAGCCTCGATTGCACTTGGCATGACACCACCGCCGACGGCGCGGTGACCCTCGAACCGGTTTATTGCCTGGGCAATTGCGCTTGCGGTCCGTCGCTGATGATCGACGACGAACTCGTTGGCCGTGTCGATGCCGCGGCCTTCGATGCGCGCATCGCCGAATTGCGCGCCGAACTCGAAGACGCGAAAGGAGTGCCGGCATGACGCGCGTCTATGTGCCCATCGATGCGAGCGCGCTGTCGCTCGGTGCCGATCGCGTCGCGGCGGCCATCGTCGCCGAAGCCGCCAAGCGCGGCCGCGAAGTCGAACTCGTGCGCAACGGCACGCGCGGCATGGTCTGGCTCGAACCTTTGGTTGAAGTGGAAACCGCGCACGGCCGCGTGGCCTATGGCCCGGTGCAACCGGCCGATGTGCCCGAATTGTTTGCCGCCGGTTTTCTCGACGGGCGTCCGCATCGCCTCGGCCATGGCATCACCGAACACATTCCGTATTTCGCGGGCCAGGAACGCCTGACCTTTGCGCGGGTCGGCATCACCGCGCCTTTGTCGATCGACGATTACCTCGCGCATGAAGGCTATGCCGGCCTCAAGCGCGCGCTCACGATGAAGCCGGCCGACATCGTGCGCGAAGTGACCGATTCCGGCTTGCGCGGCCGTGGCGGCGCGGCGTTTCCGACCGGCATCAAATGGAACACCGTGCTCGGCGCCCAGGCCGACCAGAAATACATCGTCTGCAATGCCGACGAAGGCGATTCGGGCACCTTCTCCGACCGCATGCTGATGGAAGGCGATCCGTATTGCCTGATCGAAGGCATGACGATCGCGGGCCTCGCGGTCGGCGCGACCCAGGGCTACATCTATCTGCGCTCCGAATATCCGCATGCCTTCCGCACGCTCGCGGCGGCCATCGAGGCGGCGCGCGCGGCCGGCTACCTGGGCACCGATGTCTGCGGCTCGGGCAAGACTTTCGAGCTCGAAGTGCGCATGGGCGCGGGCGCCTACATTTGCGGCGAAGAAACCTCGCTGCTCGAAAGCCTCGAAGGCAAGCGCGGCATCGTGCGCTTCAAGCCGCCGCTGCCGGCGCTCAAAGGTTTGTTCGGCAAGCCGACCGTCATCAACAATGTCATGTCGCTCGGTTCGGTGCCCATCATCCTCGCGCGTGGCGCGGCGTTCTATCGCGATTACGGCATGGGCCGCTCGCACGGCACGCTGCCGTTCCAGCTCACCGGCAACATCCGCCATGGCGGCCTGGTTGAAAAAGCCTTCGGCATCACGCTGCGCGAATTGCTGTACGACTACGGCGGCGGTTCGGCCTCGGGCCGGCCGATCCGCGCGGTGCAGGTCGGCGGGCCGCTCGGCGCTTATGTGCCCGAAGCGCGCTTCGATGTGCCGCTCGATTACGAAGCCTATGCCGCGATGCAAGCCATGATCGGCCATGGCGGCATCGTCGTCTTCGACGACACCGTCGACCTCGCGCGCATGGCGCGTTATGCGATGGAATTCTGCGCGGTCGAATCGTGCGGCAAATGCACGCCATGCCGCATCGGCTCCACGCGCGGCGTGGAAGTCATCGACCGCATCATCGCCGGTGAAGCGCCGGCCGCAAACCTCGCGCTGCTGCAATCGCTGTGCGACACCATGATCAACGGCTCGCTATGCGCCTTGGGCGGCATGGCGCCGTATCCGGTGCTGTCGGCCCTCGAGCATTTCCCCGAGGATTTCGGCATCGCGACCCGGGCCGCGGCCTGAGTGCGCAGGAGAACGCCATGTCTTTGAATCACAGCCTCGATTTCGGCACGCCCGCACGCAAGTCGGAAGAACTCGTCACCCTGAGCATCGACGGCATCGAGGTGACGGTGCCCAAGGGCACGTCCATCATGCGCGCCGCGGCCGAACTCGGCACCGCCATCCCCAAGCTGTGCGCCACCGACAGCCTCGAACCTTTCGGCTCGTGCCGCATGTGCCTGGTGGAAATCGAAGGCGCCGACGGCCGCCGCTACAAAGGCTATCCGGCCTCGTGCACCACGCTCGTCGAGCCCGGCATCACCGTGCGCACGCAAACGCCCAAGCTCGCCGAGCTGCGCCGCAATGTGATGGAGCTTTACATCTCCGACCATCCGCTCGATTGCCTGACCTGCGCGGCCAACGGCAATTGCGAGCTGCAAGACACCGCGGGCCAGGTGGGCCTGCGTGAAGTGCGCTATGGCTTCAAGGGCGAGAACCATTTCGACGTCAAGAATGAAGGCAAGTGCGCGTCCTACCGCGCAGATGGCGCCAAGAAAGACGAATCGAATCCGT
>CAXBRX010000274.1:0-4957 GCA_963977835.1 uncultured Derxia sp. | reverse complement strand
AGGCGCGGATCTTCCGCGAGCTGGTCGAGGGGCAGGACGCGATCACCTGGGTGAGCGAGTCGGCCGTCGGTCCGAACCTCTACATGAGCCCGCAGGTCGAGAGGATCCTCGGCTACCCGGCCGAGCGCTGGCAGGAGGCGGGCTTCTGGCAGACCACGGTCCATCCGGACGACCTCGCGCGGGTGATCGCGCTGCGCGACGCGATCGCCCTGCTGCGCTCGATCCCCCAGGCGATCGGCGAGATCCGTCGCCTGCGACCCGATGTGCTCTTCACCACCGGAGGCTACGTCGCGATCCCTGCGCTCATCGCGGCGGCGCTCACGCGCTTCTTCGCGGTGCCGTGGCGCTGCGCGAAGTTCTCGAGTGCGTGCTCGACCAGCAGCGGAATGTCGTCGCGGCGGTCTGCAAGCGACGGCACGCGCACCGGTACGACGTTCAGGCGATGATAGAGGTCCTCGCGGAAACGGCCGTTCTCGAAGAACAGAATCGAGCCGCCGCCGGCCGCGACGGTGTGGATCTTCATCATCGGGGCGCGCATCCGCACGCCGGCTACCAGGGTCTCGAAGGCCCGCTCGTACTCGCCGTTGTAGAGGGCGACGTCGGTCGAGGTCCCGCCCATGTCGAAGCTGATGATCCTGTCGAAGCCGGCCATGGTGGCGGTACGCACCGCCCCCACGATGCCGCCGGCGGGACCGGAAAGGATCGAATCCTTGCCCTGGAAGCGGTGCGCGTCGGTCAGGCCGCCGCTCGATTGCATGAATTGCAGACGCACGCCCGGCAGCTCGCTGGCCACTTGTTCCACATAGCGCCGCAGGATGGGCGACAGATACGCATCGACCACCGTGGTGTCACCGCGCCCGACCAGCTTCATCAAAGGCGACACCTGATGCGACACGCTGACCTGGGTGTAGCCGACCTCATGCGCGAGCGCGGCCAGCGCCTGTTCGTGCGCCGTAAACCGGTAGCCATGCATGAGCACGATGGCGACCGAACGCAACCCCGCCGCGTAGCCGCGTTGCAAGGCCGCCCTGGCCTGCGCCGTGTCGAGTGCGCGCAGCACCGTCCCTTGCGCACCGATGCGCTCGTCGATCTCCTCGACCTGCGTGTACAACAACTCGGGCAACACGATCTGCCGCTCGAACAAGCGCGGGCGGTTCTGGTAGGCGATGCGCAAGGCATCGCGAAAGCCGCGCGTGATCAACAACAAGGTCGGCTCGCCTTTGCGTTCGAGCAAGGCGTTGGTGGCGACGGTGGTGCCCATCTTGACCGCGTCGATCAAGCCGGCGGGGATCGTCGCTTGCGCCGTGAGTCCGAGCAGATGGCGGATGCCGGCCACCGCCGCGTCGCGGTAATGCTCGGGGTTTTCGGACAGCAGCTTGTGCGTCAGCAGACCGCCATCGGGCCGCCGGGCCACCACGTCGGTGAAGGTGCCGCCGCGATCGATCCAGAACTGCCATCCGCCCGGCACCGGCGCATTCACGGTCTAGGCGTCCGCGGGCAAGGCAATCAGATCGGTCACGCCGGGATCGATGCCGGCCTGGCGCAACAAGGTCGTGATCTGGCCGCGATGATGGGTCTGATGATTGAAGAAATGCGTGAGCGCGAAACGAAACGGCTTTTCGACCGGCTCGCCATCGAGACGTGAATAGCGCAATTGCGCGTCGAGCGCCGCCGCGTCGAGGCTGCGCGTCCAATCCACCAAGGCGTCGTCGAGGGCCGCGCGTTCGGCCTTGAGCGCCTCCCAATCGTCGTGCAAGGCCATGTCGAGGCCGATGACGCGGTCGATGAGCCAGCGCGAGCCCAATTCGGCCGCGAGGCCGCCTTCACCGAAACGACCGACCCAGATCCGGTCGGCCAGCAGCACATGGTTGAAAGTGCGGTGGATGGAACCGAAGAACGCGCCGCGATCGAGCTTGCGGGCCGCGTCGTCGAGCCGCGAAGCGCCACTGCACAGCTTGGCGTTCATCCATCGGTTGTAGCGCGCCATGGCGACATAGATCTCGAGCGCATCCATCCCACGGTTCTCCTATGCGAGGTCTGTAGACCGACCGTGGCCGGCACGACGTTGACACTCTATTGACGATTCATCGGCCTTTCAACCGAGATGAGGTAAGGTGCGGCCCGCACTCCCGCATTCGTCCTTCTTCCCACCATGCATGTTGTTGTCATCGGCGCCGGCGTCATCGGCGTCACCACCGCGCATTACCTGCACACCGCCGGACACCAGGTCACCCTGATCGACCGCCGCGACAATGCCGCCCAGGAAAGCAGTTTCGCCAACGCCGGCCTGATCGCCCCGGGCCATGTCGCGCCCTGGGCCGCCCCCGGCATGCCCGGCCAGATGTTGCGCGCCCTGTTCCGCAGCACCGCCCCGATCCGCCTGCGCCCGGGCTTCGACGCCGCGCTCTGGCGCTGGACGCGCGCCTGGCTGCGCGAATGCGCGTTCGAACGCTACCGCGCCAACCGCGAACGCATGCAGCGCCTGGCGGTGTACAGCCGCGAGCAATTGCAAGAGCTGCGCGAACTCATCGGCCTCGAATACGACCAACACCATGGTCATCTGCAATTGCTGCGCACGCCGCGCGACGTGGCCGCGGCGCGGCCCGGACTCGAGCTGCTCGCCCAAGCCGGCATCGCGCACGAACTCGTCGACCCCGACCGTTGTTATGCGCTCGAACCCGGGCTCGCACGCGACACGCCACTCAGCGCAGGCATCTGGTTCGCCAATGATGAAAGCGGCAATTGCGCCTTGTTCACGCGCCGGCTCAAGTCACGCCTCGCGGGTGCGGGCGTCGCGCTGCGCCTGGGCGAAGCGGTCACCGGCCTCGCCTTCGATCCGGCGCCACGCGTGCATCTGGCCGACGGCAGCGCGCTCGGCTGCGATGCGGTCGTGGTCTGCGCGGGCGTCGACAGCGCCGCCTTGCTCGCGCCTTTGGGCGTGCATCTGCCCTTGGTGGCGGTCAAAGGCCATTCGATCACGATGCCGGTCAAATCCTTCGAGCGCGCTCCACAAGGCGCGTTGATCGACGCACATCACCGCGTCGCCATCACCCGCCTCGGATTGCGCATGCGGGTCTCGGGCGGCGCCGAGCTCAGCGGCCGTGCGCTTGCGGTGCGACCGCAAGCCCTGAACACCTTGTGGCGCGTGGTGCGCGACTGGTTCGGTCCGGCGCCCGATTACACCTGCCCGCAATTGTGGGTCGGCGCGCGCCCGATGCTGCCCGAAGGGCTGCCGTTGCTTGGTGCCGGCACGCAACGCGGGCTGTATTTGAACCTCGGCCACGGCTCCAACGGATGGGCAATGGCCTGCGGTTCAGGCAAGATCGTGGCCGACCTGATCGACGGGCGTGCACCGGACATGGATCTGTCGGGTTTCACGCTGGCCGACCGCTATCCGCGCTGAGGCGCGCCTTTCTTTGCGGCGTTTCATCATGCACACCTTGCTCGGCGTTGCGTCCTTGCGTGCCATCGAACACGAGGCCGCCAGCGGCCTGCCGCCGCGAACCTTGATGATGCGTGCCGCCGACGCGGTCGTGCGCCAAGCCTTGCGCCTTGGCGAAGGCCCGTTCCTGATCTTTGCCGGCCCCGGCAACAACGGCGGCGATGCCCTCGAAGCTGCCGCCTTGCTCGCGCAGGCGCATCGGCAGGTGGAAGTCGTCATGCTCGGCGAACCCGAAGCCTTGCCGGCCGATGCCGCGGTTTCATGGCAGCACTGCCTGCAGGCCGGGGTCGCGGTCACGCGCTCGGTGCCGGCGCGCATTGAGGCGCCGGTGGTCATCGACGGGTTGTTCGGCATCGGGCTCGTGCGCGCCTTGTCGGGCTTGTATGCCGAGGCGATCCAGCGCATCAACACGAGCGGCGCCCAAGTCCTCGCCATCGATCTGCCCAGCGGCATCGATGCCGATACCGGTGCAGTCGTCGGCAGCCCCAATGGCTGCGCGGTCCGGGCCCAGACCACGCTCACTTTCATCGGCGACAAACCTGGCCTCTATACCGGTGACGGCATCGATTGCGCGGGCAGCGTCATCGTCGATGCACTCGGCATCGCCCCCGAGATCCTGCACGCACACAGCGCAGATGCCGGTGCGCTGAATGGCCCCGGGCATTTCATGCATGCCTTGCAGCCGCGCGCACGCAATACGCACAAAGGCAGCTTCGGCAATGTCGCCATCGTGGGCGGCAATGTGGGGATGACCGGTGCGGTGCACCTCGCGGCGCGCGCCGCCTTGCTCGCGGGCGCCGGACGCGTCTTCGTGCATCCGCTCGCCGAGCGTCAACCTTTCGACCCGGCCTTCCCCGAACTCATGATCCGCCGTGTCGAAGACCTCGATTGCTCGCATGTGGTGGTTGCGGGGCCGGGCCTGGGCCAGGACACCACCGCGCGCGCGGTGCTGGGCCAGGCGCTCGATGCGGCGCCACGGCTGGTGCTCGACGCCGACGCACTCAACCGCATCGGCAGCGACAAACCCTTGGCCGATCTGCTCGCCGCACGCTGCCGCCGCCCCGGCCTCGATACCTTGCTGACCCCGCATCCGCTCGAAGCCGCGCGTCTGCTCGGCGTGCGCAATGAAGACATCGCGCGCGACCGCATCGGTGCCACGCACCGGCTCGTCGAACGCTTCGGCGCCAGCGTGGTTCTCAAGGGAGCGGGCAGCATCGTCATGGCCACCGATGGACGCTGGTTCATCAACCCGACCGGCAATCCTGGCCTCGCGAGCGCGGGCACCGGCGATGTGCTGGCCGGCGTGCTCGGTGCGCTGCTGGCCTGGTGCACCGATGCCTTCGCCGCCTTGCAGGCTGCGGTCTGGTTTCATGGTGCGGCGGCCGATGCGCTGGTTGCGCGCGGCATCGGTCCCATCGGCCTGCGCGCGGGTGAACTGCCCGAAGAAATCCGCCGCTTGCTCAACGCGCACATCACGCCGCCCGCACGCTGAACGCGGCGCCGCGTTCAATCGAT
>CAXBRX010000273.1:0-4991 GCA_963977835.1 uncultured Derxia sp. | reverse complement strand
TCAGTGTCTGGGCGCGGCGCGCATTGGCGACCACCTCGCCTTCGGTGCCACGCCCGATCAAGGCGTCGGCGCCCGATTGGCTCAGATATTGATGCAGCAGATGTTCGTATTCGGGATGGGTGTAGCTGCACAAACGCAGCGCACGTTCCTGAAATGGCTGCAACAGCTTGACCAGCGTATGCGCCGAATTGCGCACGCCGAGCGTGCGACGCAGGCCCAGCACCTGGGCGAGCCGCGGATGCAGCACCTGCACCGGCACGAAGACCGGCAAGCGCCGTTCGACCCCGGCACGCAAGGCGGCCGGCAGATCGCGCGCCTGCTTGACGAAATCGAGGCCGAGCGCGAGCAGCACCTCGGCAGTCGTCACGCGAGCACCGCGTGCGCGCTGATCGGCCATCGGGTCGCTGACGATGCCATGCACGAGCACCGGCACGCCGCGCTCGGCCAGCAACAAGGCCAGCATCGGGACCAGATTGGGCAGATGCCGTGCGCCGTTGTAGCTCGGAATGACGACCGGCGCATGCTCGGCCGCCGGGGTCGAGAGCAACGGCTGCGCGGCATGTGTCGCGTCGAGAAATCCGGCGAGTTCATCGACCGATTCCCCTTTGACGCGCAAGGCGAGCAAGATCGCACCGAGTTCGAGATCCGACACCTCGCCGGCGAGAATCGCGGTCCACAACGTCTGGGCTTGTTCACGCGTCAGACTGCGTGCGCCGTCTTTGCCGCGGCCGATGTCCTTGATGATGGATGCGCATTGCAAATTGAAGTCTCCAGTGGGGCTTATGTTTGAGAACACTCCCTCGGTTCGCATTGTGCAAATTCCAGACCATCAGCATACGATCGAACAGTTGGATCAATATGCGGGTGAACCCGGCCTTGGCCGCGCCGGAATAGCACTTTGGGTCGCAAGCCCACGACGAAACCCTGAGTGCAACGCGCATTCGCGATGCAGGCATGCACCGCAGCCATGAGGCCATGCCCCATCGCGTAACATGGCGGACCGTTCCAAATCCCCTGCCCCCATGCTGATTCTTGGCATCGAAAGCTCCTGCGACGAAACCGGTGTCGCGCTCTACGACGCGACGCTCGCGCCACCCGCGGGTCTGCGTGCGCAGGCCTTGCATTCGCAGATCGCCATGCATCAGGAATATGGCGGCGTGGTGCCCGAGCTCGCCTCGCGCGACCATGTGCGCCGCGTCATCCCGCTGGTGCGCGAGGTGCTCGCACAAGCTGGCATCGGCTTGCCGCAGATCGGGGCCATCGCGGTGACCACCGGCCCCGGCCTCGCGGGCGCTTTGCTGGTCGGCACAAGCTTCGCGCACGCGCTCGCTTGGGCGCTCGGCAAACCCGTCATCGAAGTGCATCACCTCGAAGGCCATTTGTTGTCGCCCATGCTCTCGGCACGGCCACCGGCGTTTCCGTTCGTCGCCCTGCTGGTCTCGGGCGGCCATACCCAGCTCATGCGCGTCGACGATGTGGGTGAATACACCTTGCTCGGCGAAACCGTCGACGACGCCGCCGGTGAAGCCTTCGACAAGACCGCCAAACTGCTCGGCCTGCCCTACCCGGGCGGCCCGCATCTTTCGCGTCTGGCGGAATTCGGCAATCCGCTCGCCTACACCTTCGCGCGGCCGCTCAAGCATTCGGGCGATCTGAACTTCAGCTTTGCCGGACTCAAGACCTCGGTGCTGACCGCGGTCAACAAACTCGACAACCTGTGCGAACAAGCCCGGGCCGACATCGCCGCGGCCACCGTGGATGCGATTACCGATGTGCTGACCAGCAAGGCCGTCACTGCCATGCGCAGCACTGGCCTGCGCCGGCTGGTGGTGGCGGGCGGCGTCGGCGCCAATCGCCAGTTGCGCGAGCGCCTGGACGCGGCCGGCCGCAAACACGGCTTCGAGGTCTATTACCCGGAGCTTGCGCTGTGTACCGACAACGGCGCCATGATCGCTCTGGCCGGTGCCCTGCGTTGGCGCAAAGACCCCGGTTGCGCCCATGCGCCGGGCGCTTTCGACGTGCATCCGCGCTGGCCATTGATTCGGCGATCAACGCTTTGATCCGATCCATCGGATTTGCGTTGATGCGCAGCGTTGAGTCATCGAAACGTCCATAGGTCACTCATCTCAACAAACCGAAGAGCAGACAAAGTGAAGTGGATAACTCAAGCCAAAGGCATCCTGCTGACTCCGAAAGCCGCGTGGCGTGCAATCGATCAAGACGACACTGACACGGCGAGACTCTTCACCAGGTACGCCATGCTGGTTGCCGCGATCAGCCCCATTCTGGTCATCATCGGCGATCTCTTTCCTCTGACATTTGTTGCCGTGTTGTACATCCAGGGGGGCTATAAGGGATACGGCATGACCATCGCCCGCGAATTGCTGAGCGTCATCGCACCAGCGGCGATGATGTATGTGCAGTCGCTTGCAATCGCTTTCGTGCTTGGTTTGGTCATCAATACGCTGGCGACGACTTTCGGCAGTAGGCCCAATCGAATGAAATCACTCAAAGTCGCAGTCTATTCAATGACTGCGACTTGGGTGATCGGAGCAATCGCAATCATCGTCCATTCGGTAGCTGTCCTGGCAGCGCGCGACTACTATGGCCTTGCGCAATGGATCGACGCGGCGTCATGGGGAATCGTGATCATTTCATTGATCTACCCGATCTACCTCATCTTCACCGGTCTGGTCGCCCTGATGAACGCGCCGGAGAACACAGCCGTCAGCTACACCGCGGTGGTAGTACTGATCAGCATCGTCTTGCAGATTGTGCTTGCCGGCTTCGTCGGGCTGGTCAACCTCGCAATCGGCATGCTTTGAGTTGATTCGCGAAAGACTCTGCGCAAGAGCAGCGTTGTGTCCAGAGACGGGAAATGTCGTCTCGCCGCCCGCCGCGCGTTCAATGCGCCTTCTTCTTGCCCAGCTTGCTCTCGGTGCCTTTGAACAAGCGCTCGATGTTGGCCTTGTGGCGCCAGGTCAGCAGCAAGGCCATGACCAGCACGCCGAGCGCAATCGCATCCGTGCCTTCGGTCATCACGTAATAGAAGACGGCAAAACCCGCGGCCACCATCGACGCGAGCGACACATAACGCGTCAAGGCCACCACGACCGCAAACGCCGCGAGTGCCGCCAAGGCCAGCGTCCATTGGATGCCGAACAACACGCCCAGCGCGGTCGCCACGCCCTTGCCGCCCTGGAAGCGGTGAAACACCGGGTACAGATGGCCGAGGAAGACGGCGACCGCCACCAGCGCGATCGTGGCATCACCGAAACCGTATTGCGCCGCATACAACTTGCACAGCCAGACCGCGAACCAGCCTTTGGCCGCATCGAATACCAGGGTGAGGATGGCCGCGGCCTTATTGCCCGACCGCAGCACATTGGTGGCGCCCGGATTCTTGGAACCGTAGGTACGCGGATCGGCAAGCCGGAACAGCTTGGAGAACACGATCGCGAACGAAATCGAACCGATCAGATAGGCGACGACGCTGGCCAGCACGGTATTCATGAATTCTCCTGGGGAACGACGCGCGCAGCTCAGTCCGCGAGTGCGCATTGCACGGGGGTGGCGCCAAGCAGATCGACCACGATCTTGGGGTCGATGCCGACCAGAAATCCGCGCCGCCCGCCGTTGATCACGATGCGATCGAAGGCGAGCACGGATTCTTCGACATAGACCGGCATGGTCCGCTTGGTGCCGAACGGCGAAGTCCCGCCGACGAGATAACCGGTGTGGCGTTGCGCAACCTCGGGCTTGCACGGGCCGACCGACTTGGCGCCGATCTGCCGCGCGAGGTTCTTGGTGCTCACCTTGCAATCGCCGTGCATCAACACCACCAGCGGTTTTGCGTTCTCGTCTTCCATGATCAGCGTCTTGATCACCCGATGCTCGTCCTCGCCGAGCTGGCGTGCCGATTCCTCGGTGCCGCCATGCTCGACATATTCGTACGGATGTTCGGTGAACGCCGCACCATGCCGCTTCAGGAAAGCGGTCGCGGGCGTTTCGCTGACATGCTTGGGCTTCGCCATGGCGCGGATTATATTGACCCGATCGGACTTGCGGAGATTGTTGTGCCTGCCCTTGCAAAACTTGGCGCCATGCGTTGGCTCGCTGCCATTGCCATCGTCGGCCTGGCGCTGGGCACCGGCCTTTGGTGGGGCCTGTCCCGCACAGCGGTGCCGGCGCAACACCCGAGCGGCGCGCCCAAGCTGCGAGTCGGCCAAGAAGCGCGACACGCCGACGCGCCATCTGCATCGACCGCCGATCTGTCCGAGCATTTGCACCGACTCATCGATGCCGCCAACCAAGGCGACGCCCAAAGCGCCTATCAGGCGTCCACGCTGCTCGAACAATGCTGGGTCGCCGACTTCGTGGCCGGTCCGGTGCCCGATCGCATAGAGAACGCGCAAGCGCCGCAAACGCAAACCGATTTCATGCGTGAACAAATACGCATGCGCGATCAGTGCAAAAACATCCCCACCGCCATCCGCGCCGATCGCTTTCGTTTGGTCCGTATCGCAGCACTGGCGCGCATCCCTGGGGCTGCGTACGCGTTTGCGCGCATGGGACCACCTGCCGGCGCTGACGCTTTGGAAACCCAGCGCGACGACCCAGGCGTTTCCATGTGGAGGCAAGAGGCCGAGGGCTTTTTGAAGGAAGCCGCCGCGGCAGGTGATCTGGAATCGATGTATGTGCTCTCGACCAACTATCAGATGGGCATCTATACACAGCAAGACCCGGTCGCGGCGCTCGCCTATGCCTATGCTTACGCAAGCCGGCAGGAGATGCTCGACGGCACCAAGATCTCGCCGGGCAATCCTTCCACGAAGCCTGACGGAACTGTGGTACGCACGCTCTGGGGGGAACTGGCGTGGCAATTGGGGAATGCCGCTGGAGGCGCCAAAGAAGCTAAGAAGGCTTTCACCCGCATCGCCAAAGACGATGAAAATGCGACCAGCCCCGGCGACGTTCTTCGGGAGCTTTTC
>CAXBRX010000272.1:0-4995 GCA_963977835.1 uncultured Derxia sp. | reverse complement strand
ACCGGCGGCAGCGTGCCCGGTGGCAGGCGGCGCAAGTTGGCCATCGCGAGATTGGCGATCGCGCCGGCGGCGGTATCGGCGTTTTGTCCCGGCTGGAAATAAATTTTGATCAAACTCACGCCGGGCAGCGACCGGCTCTCGAGGTGATCGATGCCGCTGGTGGCTGACGCCTCGCTGCTGGTGGAGGCCATCGGCGAAAGCTGGATGCGCGACCTCACCGGTGACACCGACAACCTCACGATGTCGTCGGGCCGGGCCGTGCCCGTGCGCGGGGCGAGTCCGGACGCACCGGACATGAGCGTCCACAGTTCACGCACGGACGTGGCGACGCCAGTGCCGACGTTCAGCACCAATCCTCCGCCCCGGTCGAGCGAACGCACCAGCGCATAGAACGAAAAACAGCCGAGCGCGAATTGCGGCAGTTCGGCCGAGGTTTCGTGCGCGCGCACCAGCAAGCCCAGCATCGCCAGGCAGATCATCAAGGCGCCGTCGGCGAGCGCGCGCCCGTAATCGCGCGCATTGGGCTGGCCGCCGAAGGCAAATTGCTGGGGCTGGGCCTCGGCGCGCCGGCCGAGCAGATAGACCGCGTACCAGATGGAGGCGGTGGCGACGAGCAACGCGACCAGCGTGCCCAGGCGAGCGACTTCATGCGCGGGCAAAAAGCCGCCGAACAGCTTGATGCACAACGCGCCGAACCAGAAGTACAGCGGCCCGTCTTCAAAGAACGGAATGCCGACCACATGCGGCATCAGCCAGTCCGACCAGCCGCCTTGCGCCATCGACCACATCACGCCGAAACCCGCGGCATCGTCGCTGCGCCACGGGTCGCGCCCGAACAGGCCGGGCAGCGCGTACGCGAACAACAACGCGAACAACCCCAGGCGGGGCAGTTTCAGCGCGGCGGATTCGGTCAGGCGTACGGGGGTGGAGATCATGGTCGCGCGTGGTTCAGGCCCAGGAACAAAAAAGGCAGCCGAAGCTGCCTTTTCTCGCTTGCATCAAAGTGCTCACGCAGCCTTGCCCGCACGGTTGCCGAACTTCTGGCGGAACTTGTCGATACGGCCGGCGGTGTCGAGCACCTTTTGCTTGCCGGTGTAGAACGGGTGCGATTCGGAGGTCACTTCGAGCTTGATCAGCGGATATTCGTTGCCGTCTTTCCACTTGATCGTTTCCTTGGTCGCGATGGTCGAGCGCGTCACGAAGGAGAAGTCGTTCGACATGTCGACGAACACGACTTCACGATACTGGGGGTGAATGCCTTCTTTCATGGGTTTTCCCGTCTGCGATGGGTCGCCGGTACCACGCCGAAGGCCGCCCGAAATGCCGGTGGCCGCGCGCACTACGTGCCCGGGTTAGTAAAGCGTTGAATTTTAAGCGATTTCGGGGCTGCGCAGCAAGCGCAGCCGTTTTCATCAGCCGCCGCGACGCATGAGGTCGAAGAATTCGGCGTTGGTCTTGGTTTCCTTCATCTTCGAAAGGATGAATTCCATGGCCTGAATTTCGTCCATGTCGTAGATGAGCTTGCGCAGGATCCAGATCTTCTGGAGCATTTCCTTGGGGATCAGCAGTTCTTCGCGGCGGGTGCCCGACTTGTTCAGGTTGATGGCCGGATAGACGCGCTTTTCCGCCAGGCGCCGTTCAAGGTGGATTTCCATGTTGCCGGTGCCCTTGAACTCTTCGTAGATCACATCGTCCATGCGCGAACCGGTTTCGATCAGCGCAGTGGCGATGATGGTCAAAGAGCCGCCTTCTTCGATGTTGCGCGCCGCGCCGAAGAAGCGCTTGGGGCGTTGCAAGGCGTTGGCGTCCACACCGCCGGTGAGCACCTTGCCCGAGGCCGGCACCACGGTGTTGTAGGCGCGGCCCAGACGCGTGATCGAGTCGAGCAGGATCACGACGTCTTTCTTCATTTCGACCAGACGCTTGGCCTTTTCGATCACCATTTCGGCCACTTGCACATGGCGCGTCGCGGGTTCGTCGAAGGTCGAGCTGATGACTTCGGCGCCGCGCACCGAGCGCTGCATTTCGGTCACTTCTTCGGGGCGCTCGTCGACGAGCAGGATCATCATCACCACGTCGGGGTGGTTGGCGAGGATCGCGTGCGCCATGTGCTGCATCATGACCGTCTTGCCCGACTTCGGGCTCGCGACGATCAGGCCGCGCTGGCCCTTACCGATGGGCGAGATCAGGTCGATGATGCGGCTGGTGATGTTCTCTTCCCCGCGCATGTCGCGTTCGAGCTTCATCGGCTCGTCCGGGAACAGCGGCGTCAGGTTCTCGAACATGATCTTGTGCTTGTTCTGTTCGGGCGTGACGCCGTTGACCTTGTCCACCTTCACCAGCGCGAAATAGCGTTCGCCATCCTTGGGCGTGCGCACTTCGCCTTCGATCGAATCGCCGGTGTGCAGATTGAAACGGCGGATCTGCGACGGGCTGATGTAGATGTCGTCGGTGCTCGCGAGATAGCTCATCTCGGGCGAGCGCAGGAAACCGAAACCGTCGGGCAGGACTTCAAGGCAACCATCGCCGAAGATCTGTTCGCCGAGCTTGGCCTTTTTCTTGAGGATCGCGAACATCAGTTCCTGCTTGCGCAGACGGTTCGCGTTGTCGATCTCGAGCTGGTTGGCCATCTCGAGCAATTGGGATACGTGTTGAGCCTTGAGATCGGAGAGATGCATGAATGTCCCGGTGGACGGTAAGGGAGGGGAGGTTGCGGACGCCGCGATCGGGCGTCCGCGAAGCGATACCTAAAGCGTTTGCGTCAGATGTTGCTGTCGATGAAAGCGGTCAGTTGCGACTTGGACAGCGCGCCGACCTTGGTGGCGACCGCCGAACCGTTCTTGAACAGCATCAGGGTCGGAATGCCGCGGATGCCGAACTTGGCCGCTGTGCCTTGGTTGTTGTCGACATTCACCTTGGCGATCGTCAGCTTGCCGGCGTAATCCTTGGCGACTTCGTCGAGCAGCGGCGCGATCATCTTGCACGGACCGCACCATTCGGCCCAGTAGTCGACCAGCACGGGGGCGCCGGACTTCAGTACGTCTTGTTCAAACGAAGCGTCGGAAACGTGTTTGATGAGTTCGCTCATGAGGTTTGCTTTCGGGGGAATCAAGCGACACGTACGCCGACAAAGTGTCGGGTGTTCGCGGCCACACAAGGGGAGTGATGCAAGCGATCAAGCCAGGCGACGGGGGTCGTCATCGTTTCGCCGCATCGTCCAACAGCATCGAGACGCTGTCAACGAAGAAGTGTGAAACCGAACCGGGCCTGACGCAAAGAGTTCTTTTCAATCGGGATGATAGCCCAAGCCTAGCGGATTGCACGTGTTTTACGAAGTCCAGCTCGCGATCGACAACAGCAGTAACAACAACACCCACAACACCATCGCCCGCCAGACCAGCCCGACCGCGCTGCGCAAATGCGCGGGTTCGACATCGACGCCCGGCTGCAGATCGAAGGTGATGGTTTCGCTGTCGGCCCCGCCGACCTCGACCGCATGCTGTTCGATGGGGTTTTCCCGACCGCCGCCCAGACGCACGCCCAGGGCGCCGCCGCCCGCAGCGAGCACCACCCCGGCCAACGGGTCGCGCCAGCGCGACGCGTAATTGCGCCAGCCGAACATCGCGTCTTCGAAATTGCCGACGATCGCAAACCCGATCGCGGTCAGGCGCACGGGCACCCAATCGATCCAGCCGAAGATGCGCTGCGCGAAAGCGGCGAATTCGCCTTGCGCATCCTGGGACCAGACCCGCGCGGTGTAATGCGACAGGCGATACAGCACCGCCCCGGTCGGGCCGAGCAGCACATACCAGAAGAACACGCCGAACACATGGCGGTGCGACAGCATCAGCGCGCGCTCGATCGCATAGCGCGCGACCTCGCCGGCGCTCAATTTGTCGGCCGCGAAATCGGGATAGGTCTCCGACATCCAGTTGCCCAGCGTCTGGCGCGCATGCGCGAGATTGCCGGCATCGAGCGCAGTCTGGATCTCGGTGAACGGATGGCTGAATTGCCGAAAGCCAAGGGTCAGGAACAAGACGCAGACCGACAACAACAAGGACGGCCCGAACCCGAGCCGGCCGACACCCCATTGGATCGCCATCATGACGACGAAGGTGGTGCCCATGAGGATCCACCAGGCGATCACGCCATGACGGCGCTCGCCGGCATTCATGTTGCGTTCGAGGCCGTGGATCGCGGCGTCGAGCGCGGCATAGACCGGGTTGCCGTGCGGCAAGGGCCGGAATTGCTCGAAGATCAGGGCGATGATGACGGAGACGAAGGTCATGGAGGACGTGGTTCAAACCTGTGCGCGCAACAGATGGTACAGATTGCGCAGCATTGCTGCTGTCGCGCCCCAGATGAAGCGGGTTTCGTCCGCGTCGCGATAAGGCATCGCATAGAAATGCCGCTCGTGCTCGCCGTGTTCGTCGCGCCAGCGCACGGCGCGTTTTTCGTGGTTGGCCGGGTTCATCAGGAATTCGAGCGGCACCTCGAACACATGGGCCACCTCGAACGGATCGGGCCGCGCCACGACCGGTCCGGCGATCATCCCGATCACGGGCGTGACGATGAAACCGGTGCCGGTCAGGTATTCGGGCATCGCGCCCACGACCTCGATCGCGCTCGGGGCGATACCGACTTCTTCCTCGGCCTCGCGCAGCGCGGTGGCTTCGCGGCTCGCATCGCCTTCATCGACGCGCCCACCCGGAAAGCTGATCTGCCCTGCGTGGTCGTACAGATGCGCAGTGCGCTTGGTGAGCAGCACGCGCAAAGGCGCTCGCACTGCGGGCACCACGAGCGGCACCAGCACGGCGGCCGGCGTGGGCTGCATGCCGCTCGCCCAGCGCGCTTCGTCGGTCGGCTCGATCGACCATGCGCGCGGCGCGCGCAAGACCGTGCGCAAAGCCTCGGCTTCGAGCAGACGCGGATCGATCGCGTCTTGCGCCGACCCGCGCTCGACCACCGGCGCCGTCTGCGGATCGAACGGCGGAC
>CAXBRX010000271.1:0-5035 GCA_963977835.1 uncultured Derxia sp. | reverse complement strand
CATGAGGCTAGAAGAATCGCAGCTTGCGCATTTTTTCAAAACTGACGCGGCTTGCCGTCAGATTGGCCACACAGCCGTTCTCAAATTCAACGCGCGCGTTGGCAATGTCGGCTTTCGACGAAAGCACGGGGATCCCGACGGCGCGCACTTCCCGAACAGGCGACTGAACCATGTCGCGCGATTCTGGCCTCTGAACAGGCCACCGTCGGTGCCGACCGGAATGGGAAAGGTATTTCGGGACGGCCCGATCGTGTCGAATCCGATCCGATAGTTTTCCTTGAGCTCGCCAAACGCGATGCTGGCCGAAGTTTTGGCCATCAATAGGCGCGTGCGGTAGTAGCTGAACCAGTTGGCAAAATTGGTGGCCTCCTGCGCGACCGTGCGATAACCGCCCGACGCGTTCTTGAAGGGAGAGGTGGCAAGCACCGTGCAGGTACCGCGGCCACCATCGCCGTTGATCGCGCATTTGCGCAACTCGATCGTCGTGTTCGTCGGCGCGCCCGCATTGCGGAATTCGTAGCGGACGTAATTGCTGTTGACCGCAGGCGATGCGCCAGCGGTCAGCACATAGAAGACGGGATAGATCGTTGAACTGCTGAGCGCCGGGGCGCTGACTGGCCATGCGTTGCTGTTGCCGAGCGTCTTGGTCGCTGTTACCCACAGTGCCGCATCGGTTGCCGTGCTTTGGTAGCCGTTGTCGCGCAGCGTGGTCAGCGTCAGATCGTCATAAGAGCCGCCGGCCGCCTTGGTGCCGGGGGTGTAAGTCGTCGTCGGGTCGTACCACAGCGTATTGATGTTCGCCGACATGTAGCGGATCTGATCAACGAGCACGCCGTCGTATGGAAATTCATTGCTCCAGGTGGCCGTGGAACCAGGCATCGTGTTCCATCCCATCGAGCCGGAATCGTCGAGGATGAACATGATGTTGGGCGGCACCTGTGAACCCGTCACCAAGGGCGTGTCCGGAATGAGCAGGGCGGCGGGTGCGGGCGCGCTCATCATCATCGCAATGGCCAACGCGAGCGGACGCGCGATCAGGCGCGCATCCTGAAAACGGCTGGAAAGATGATTCATGGAAATCCTCGTGCTCGGGTGTACTAAAAATTAGTACAAAAGATCCGCAGGGCTTCCCATTCATTGATGGGCATGCCGATGATTTTTTGTCACTCGTGTTGCTGTCCGCAACAGTAACGTCATGGACGGCGGGAGTTGAATCCGGCGCCTGATTGGCGCCGCAGGATCGCCGACGAACGGCGCGGCATCGTGTGTTGAAAATCTTGAACCAGGCGGCGCTCTGGTTCTTATGTGCTATGAAATGCTGCGCAGGCTTCGGTGCGGCAGCAGCTGGGTCGAAGGCGGCGGTCGATCGTGGGTGGCGTCAATGACGCGAAGGGTCGGTCTTGCGTGCGAGTTCGCGCAACTTCACGTACTTGTAATAGCTCGCCTCGGCATTCGAGATCGCAAGCATCAGACCTTCGGCGCCATCGAGAAAGCCGCGTTTGAGCACATAAGTGCGAAAGAAGGTCCAGGCGCCATGGCCGATGGCCGAGGCGAGCGACGCGCGTTTGCCGCGCGCATGCGCCTCGCGCGCACCGGCGCTCGAATACCGGTTGAGCTTGACCAGCACGCTCTCGAAATCGGGGTAGCTCAGGTGCACGAGCGGCGTGCGCAATTGTCCGAGGCTGCCTGCCACCAAGAGGCGCTCATGCACGAGGTGGTCCGAGAATTTCGCCGCGTCGCGGCGCGCGAGGCGCAGCACGTAGTCGGGCGTCCAGCCCGAATGGCGCATGAAGCGCGAGACGAACAGGCTGCTGCGCGGCACTGCATAACCCGCATGGGTGCCGCTCGCGATCGCGGCGCGAATCTCGGCCGTGCCGGCTTCGGTCAAGCGTTCGTCGGCATCGATGCTGAAGATCCAATCGCCGGTCGCCGCGGCGAGCGCGCGCTGCTTTTGCGGGCCGAAGCCCGGCCAGTCGGGCGTGATGATCAGACGTGCACCGAACGCCTCGGCGATCGCATGCGTGCCATCGGTGCTGCCGTTGTCGACGATGACGATTTCATCGCACCAGGCCACGCTCGCGAGGCAATCGCGCAGATTGGCCGCTTCGTTGTGGGTGATGAGGATGGCGCTGACGCTGGGCATACGCTGGGTTCCGTGCGTGCTCAAAGCCGCGCCTTGATCGCGCCGCGCCAGCGCGCGCGTTTGAGCGCGGGCTCGAGCGCTTGCGCATCGATGGGGGTGAAGACTTCCTCGGCGGGCAGATCGTCGCCGCGGCGCAGGATCATGGTGTCGAAGTCGCGCTGGGTGATGCCCCATTTGCGCAGGAATTGTTTGCGGCCGTCGTTCTTCACGATGCGGCCGGTGCTCACACAGCCGAAGTGATAGACGAGCGCATCGCCGATACCCACGAAGATGCGGCAGCCCGCATGCCAGAGCTTCATCGCGAAATCGTTGTCGCTGCTCATGCCGGGGCTGAGCTCGACGCTGTAGCCGCCCACGCGCAACCAGTCTTCGGTCGTGACCAGGGTCGGCGGCCAGATCGAGCCGCGCCAATACCCGCGCACGAGTTTTTCCCGGTCGGCAAGCAGGCGCGCTTCTTCAAAGGTTTCGGGTGTGCGGCCGTAATCGGCGAACACGGTGGCGCCGCTCACGAATGGCGCTGCGGCGGGTTGGTCGGGCGGCTGAACCATGGTGCCCGAAAGCAGATAGGACGCGATGCCGCGTGCGCGCAATTGCTCGGCATGTCGCGCGAGGCTCGCATCCCAGCCGGGCAGCACGAACATGTCGTCGTTGAGGTAGAGCACATGGTCGCCGCGCACATGGCGCGTCGCCATGTTGACGGCGTAGCACACGCCCACGTTTTGCGGCGTGGCGGTGTGATCGAGCCCTTGGGCGCGCACCCAATCGAGAGTGCCGTCGCTGCCATCGTTGACATGCACGATGATCTGGTGATCTTGCGCGCTGTGCTCGCGGATCGAACGCACCGCGAGTTGCAGATAGGGCAGGTTGTTCCAGGTCGGGAGGATGATCGAAAACATGAACGGGCCCGGCCTTACATGAGGATGATGTCGTACTGCTCTTGGCTGTACAGGGTTTCGACCGCGAGCGAGATCGGCTTGCCGACGAAATCGCCGAGCATCGCGAGGTTCTGCGATTCGTCTTCGAGGAACATGTCGATCACCGCCTGACTGGCGAGGATGCGGAATTCCCGGGGGTTGAATTGCTTGGCCTCGCGCAGGATCTCGCGCAGGATTTCGTAGCACATGGTGCGCGCGGTCTTGATCGCGCCGCGTCCGCCGCAGGTCGCGCACGGTTCGCACAACACATGGGCGAGCGATTCACGGGTGCGCTTGCGCGTCATTTCCACCAAGCCCAGTTGGCTGAAGCCGTTGACCGTGGTGCGGGTGCGGTCGCGCGCGAGCGCCTTGCGCAATTCGGCCAGCACCGCGTCGCGATGTTCGGCTGCCTGCATGTCGATGAAGTCGACGATGATGATGCCGCCCAGATTGCGCAGCCGCAGTTGGCGCGCGATCGCCTGCGCGGCTTCGAGGTTGGTCTTGAAGATGGTGTCGTCGAAGGAACGCAGGCCGACGAAGCCGCCGGTGTTCACATCGATGGTCGTCATCGCCTCGGTCTGATCGATGATCAGATAACCGCCCGATTTCAGATCGACTCGGCGCGCCAGTGCGCGCTCGATTTCTTCGTCGACGGCGTAGAGGTCGAACAAGGGCCGCTCGCCCGTGTAATGCGCGACGCGCTCCTTCATCGACGGCGTGAAGGTCTCGGCGAATTGCATCAGCAGGCTGTAGTTCTCGCGCGAATCGACCTGCACGGTCGTCGTGTCTTCGTTCGCGATGTCGCGCAGCACGCGCTGGCCGAGGCTCAGATCTTGATAAAGCAGCGCCGGCGCGCCGCGCGTCGTGCTTTCGGCGCGGATGCGTTGCCAGAGTTTGCGCAGGTAGGCGATGTCGGCCGCGAGTTCGGCGTCGGTCGCGTCCTCGGCCATGGTACGCACGATGAAACCGCCTTTTTCCGCTTCTTCCTTCGGAATCAGGGTCTGCACCCGGTCGCGCAACAGCGCGCGCTCGGCCTCGTTTTCGATGCGCTGGCTGATCCCGATGTGGGAATCCTGGGGCAGATAGACCAGCATGCGCCCGGCGATCGAAATCTGGGTCGACAGCCGCGCGCCCTTGGTGCCGATCGGGTCCTTGATGACCTGCACCATCACGCTCTGGCCTTCGTGCAGCAATTTTTCGATCGGACGCTGGGCTTCGTCGCCGCGTTCGCGGCCATTGCGCTCGGTCCAAATGTCGGCCACATGCAAAAAGGCCGCGCGGTCCAGGCCGATGTCGATGAAGGCGCTTTGCATGCCCGGCAGCACGCGCGAGACCCGGCCCAGGTAAATATTGCCCACCAGTCCGCGTTCGGCGGCGCTCACCTCCACCAGCGCGTCGTGCGCGGCCAGCGCCGCGAACTTGTTGGCCGCCGAAACGAACGGATGGCCGGTCTCCGCGGCGATGAAGCGGGCCGCCTCGTCGCCGAACCGGGGGTGGGCGTTGAGGCCGGTACCCACGGCAGTGCCGCCGATGGCCAGTTCACGGGCACGCGAGTCAGCGTAGCGGATGCCATCCAGCGCGAAGTCGATCTGGGCGACCCACCCGCTGATGACCTGCCCCAGACGGATCGGGGTGGCGTCCTGCAAGTGGGTGCGACCCACCATGACGACGTCGTCGTACTCCTTGGCCTTCTTGTCCATGGCCCGCTTGTCGTCGGCGCGCTTGGAGTCCTTGGCCTTCTTGTCCTTGGAAACGGCCTCCTTGGCCGCCTCCATCTCCTCTTCCGACTCGTCTTCGGCGTCGTCGGGATGCAGTTCCGGTTCCTTGAACTGCGTTTCGGTCAGGATGACGTGGTATCCGATTTCGCGGTAGCTCAGGAACACGTCACGCAGGTCGGACTGAATGACGAAATAGCCGCCCGCCCACATGTAGCGGCGCAGCCCGTCGACCCATAGATCGTTCTGCGAGATGACCATCA
>CAXBRX010000270.1:0-5046 GCA_963977835.1 uncultured Derxia sp. | reverse complement strand
GCGATTTGCAGCCCAGGCGGTACATGTTGGCCGTGGGGCCGCCGAGGTCCGAAATGACGCCGGTGAAGCCTTTGACCGCGTCGCGGATGGTCTCGATCTCGCGGATGATCGAATCTTCCGAACGGCTCTGGATGATGCGGCCTTCATGCTCGGTGATGCTGCAGAAGGTGCAGCCGCCGAAACAGCCACGCATGATGTTGACCGAGAAACGGATCATCTCCCAGGCCGGAATCTTCGCGTCCCCGCCTTCGCCCGCGTAGCTCGGATGCGGCGCGCGCGCATAGGGCAGATCGAAGACCCAATCCATTTCCTCGGTGGTCAGCGGAATCGGCGGCGGATTGAGCCAGACATCGCGCACCGCCACGCCTTCGCCATGCGCCTGCACCAGCGCGCGCGCATTACCGGGGTTGGTTTCCAGATGCAGCACGCGGTTGGCATGCGCGTAGAGCACCGGGTCGCGTTTGACTTGCTCGTAGGACGGCAGACGAATCACCGTGCGTTCGCGCGGCGGCGCGCGGCGCTTGCCGCTCAGACGGTCGCGCAGCGCGGCGTCGAGCACGACCGGCTGGCCCGCGCTCGCGGCTTGCTTGCTTGCCCCGCCATCGCCGTCTTGCGTGCACTCCCCGCCCTGCTCGCGCGCCTGCTCGGTCGTGGTTTGGTAGGGATGCACATGCGCATCGATCGGGCCGGGCGTGTCGATGCTCGTCGAATCGAGTTCGAACCAATCGTGCGCGCTCGTATCGTCGGTGCGCCGCATGAAGGCCGTGCCGCGCACATCGGTGATGCGCTCGACCGGCTCGCGCCGCGCGAGCCGATGCGCGATCTCGACGATGGCGCGCTCGGCATTGCCGTACAGCAGCAGGTCGGCCTTGGCATCGACGAGGATGGAACGGCGCACCTTGTCCTGCCAATAATCGTAATGCGCGATCCGGCGCAACGAGGCTTCGATGCCGCCGAGCACGATGGGCACGTCATGAAAAGCCTCGCGGCAGCGCTGCGCATAGACCAGCGCGCTGCGATCGGGCCGCTTGCCGGCTTCGCCGCCCGGCGTATAGGCGTCGTCGCTGCGGATCTTGCGATCGGCGGTGTAGCGATTGATCATCGAATCCATGTTCCCGGCCGTGACGCCGAAGAACAGATTCGGTTTGCCGAGCACCTTGAACGGGTTGGCGCTTTGCCAATCGGGCTGGGCGATGATGCCCACGCGAAAGCCTTGCACTTCGAGCACCCGGCCGATGACGGCCATGCCGAAACTCGGATGGTCGACGTACGCGTCGCCCGTCACGACGATGATGTCGCAACTGTCCCAGCCGAGCGCCTCCATTTCGGCGCGGCTCATGGGCAGAAAGCGCGCAGTGCCGAAACGCTTGGCCCAGTAAGGGCGATACGCGGTGAGCGCGGTTTCGGCGCGGGGGACGGCGATGGCGGAATGAGAAGCAGACACGACGATCAGGCCAATGCAACAACACGAAACCTGCAAGTGTAGTCGCACGGGCAGGCACAAGGCCCCAGACCGGGTGGGGCATGGCATGCGAGGTCCGCAGACGCCATCGAGACGACGTTGCGCAACACCGCCCCCATGGGTGTGCGGCTGAACGCGGCCTTCTCTATACTCGCGGGCGTTGCGCCGATGGCGCGTACCCGATCGCGGCACACATGCTCCAACGCAAGACGTCGACTTCCTGGCGCGACTACCTCGCCTACATCAAGGGCGCCGATCCGATCGACACCTGGGAATTCAAGGTCGGCGGGCTTGAAGGCCGGATCATCAATGGTTGGCGCTCGGGCCTCAAGGTGCTGGTGGACGATCGTTTGATCGATCAGCGCAACGAGCGCATCGCCGTGCGCGGCACCGAACCCTTCCTGGCCTGCTCGGCGCCCGATGCGCTGGGCACCGAGCACCGGATCGAAGTCTATGTGCGCGCGGTCTTGACGGTGAAGATCCGCGTCGACATCGATGGCATGGCGTTGTCACCTGCGTTCGTTTGAATCTGTTTGCGAGGAGCCGACTCATGAAACTCGTGCGCATCCTGTTTTTGGTCCTGGCGTGTGCCGTCGGCAGCGGCGCGATCGCGCAAACCCCCAAGCCCGCGGCCGCCGCGACCAGCACCCATACGCCCGCGCATCTGGCCGCCGCCGACCGGGTCATCGATGCCATGGCCCTGGCCCAGGTCTTCGGCCATGCGCTCGAGCGCTCGGTCGCGCAAATGCGCGCGAACGATCCGAGCAGCGCCGATCTGTTGAGCGAAGCCAGCGCGCCTTTGCTGAAGCCGCAGTTCGTCACCGGGGAATTGCGCGACTTCGTCGCCGACCAGCTCGATCTCGCCTCGTGCACCGCGATCGCGGACTTTCTGCAAGGCCCGGTCGGAAGCAAGCACATCGCCGCCCAGATCGAAGAATTGCGCACCGGCAAGCCGGTGGCCGTCACGCTCGACGAACGCGAACAAGCAGCCGAACAAGCCTTCGGACAATCGAAAGCCGGCGACGATTTCGTGCGCTTCGCCGCGGCGCTCGGCCCGCGCTTCGATGCCCTGACCGCGAAGGCCAATGCCCAACTCGCCGCCAATGTGCGCGCGCTGCTCGACAAACGCGTGATGGCCCCCGCGCAAAAGCCCTGAGCGCAGAAAGCTGTCCATGCAAACTCGCAGCACCCGCCGGCGCATCGCCCGACTCGCCCTCGGCCTGCTGTTCGCTGCGGGGCTGCTCGACGCCTGCGCGTATGGCCCCGGCAACCACCTCGCCTATGTCGCCGATCATCCGATCGCCTCGCCGCGCGTGCCGTTCTATCGCTACGACGCCAAGCGCATGGTCGAAGTCGAATTCGTCCAGGACGGCACCGAACGCAGTCGCTACTGGTTCGTCGATCCGGCACGCGGCATCGCAAGCTTGTTGTCCGACCGGCCCACGCCGGCGTGCCAATTCGCTGCCCCCGCCTGGGACACGAGCTTCAACACCTTCGAAGTCCGCTTGCCCACCTTGGTGGAACTGCCGCCGCATTACGCCAGCGACGACCCCGATCTCGTGATGTTTGCGCGCGCCGTGCCCACGGGCATCTGGCAAAAGACGGGGCCAGGCGAGCACGACCTCGACACCGCCTGGCAGCTCGACACGCTGGTGTCGCAAGACGGCGGGCGGCATTTCTCTTTGCATTCTGTGTTGCTGAATCCGGCGCCCGCAAAAGCCGCCCCGCAAGGCGATGGCCCGCAATATGCCGACTATTCCGACATCCCCGTGCGGGTCGACCGATTCAGCGAATTGCGTTTTCTGATCGTGCGCGGCCAGACCGCGTACCTCGGTCTCGCCAAGGTCACGCCGACGCGTGAACAACGTTGGTCCGACGTGACGGTCAACTTTCTCGGCCGGCCGACAGCCGTATTCGCCTTCGATCCGCGCAGCACCGAAGCCCTGCCACGGGCCAGACTATTGCGCGGGACCGAGCTGACGCAATTCGCCTTGCCCTTGTTCGACCAGACCACACACCAAACCGACGCCGGCCTGCTGGCGCGGGCACGCCCGTCCGGATCCGTCGTTTACGACGAGGAAGATCGGCGCAAATACATCGAGGCCTTGCGGCCGCAGTTTCCGCAATGGGCGGCGCAACAGCGCGTCGAGATCGGCCGCCAACGTTTCCTGACGACCGAGGAGCGTCTGGCCTATGTCGAGGCCGCGCGCAAGCGCGGGGACCCTTGTGCGGGTTGGGCGGTGGACTGACATGCGAACACATCGGCGATCCGCACGCCTGCTACGCGGGCTCGCTTGCGTGCTCCTGTGCCTCGGCGGCCTCAACGCATGGGCGCAAGCGCCGCAATGGCTGCACATCCCCACGCGCGAAGGCGTGACGGTGCGCGTGTTCTGGGCGCCGCAGGCGCAGGCACGCGCCACGCTGTTCATGTTGCCCGGCGGTGCCGGCGGCATCGGCAAGGCCGGCGACGATGGTTGGCCCGACGGGCAGAATTTTCTGATCCGCACCGGCAAACAATTCGCCGCGCATGGCTACAACATCGCGATGGTGTCGCGCGCCTCGGATCAGAACGATCTCGATTACGCGGCACGCATCGGCAGCGAACATTTGCAAGACCTGCACACGGTGCTCACGCGCGTGCAAGCGCTTTCGAGCGCGCCGATCTGGATCGTGGGCACGAGCCGCGGCACGGTGTCGGCCACGGCGATGGCGATCGCCGAGCGCGACAATCCGGCCATCGGCGGCGTGGTGCTCACCTCGAGCGTGGTCAGTTGGCGCAAGCCAGGCGCGGTGCCGCGTCAGGCGCTCGGGCGCATCGAGGTGCCGGTGCTGGTGGTGCACCATCGGCACGACGCGTGCGTGGTCTGCAATCCGGCCGAGGTGCCGGCGATCCTGGATGGCCTAAAGGCGAGCCCGCGCAAGGCGCTGATCTGGATGGACGGTGGTGAGCCGCGCGATGGCGATACCTGCGGCCCATGGCATCACCACGGCTATTCGGGCATCGAGGACGAGACCGTGGACACGATCGCGCGTTGGATAGCCGCGCCCATGTGAGCGGCTCAGGTTTCCTCGTCGATGCTCGGCGTGGCGCGGTTGTGTTCCGACAAGGTCCGGCCGGTCCAGCGCTTGAACGCGCGGCGCAAGCTGCTCACGCTCGAAAACCCGGTTTGCTCGGCGAGTTCCTGGAGCGGGATGTCGGTCTTTCCGATCAGGGCGAGCGCATAGTCGGCACGGCATTCGTCGAGCAGGGTCTGAAAACTCAACCCGTCGTCGGCGAGGCGCCGCCGCAAGGTGCGCTCGCTGAGGCCCAGGCGCGCGGCCACCTGCGCGAACGGCGCCCGATGGCGGTAAACCTTTTTGAGCGCGGCCCGCACATCGATCTCGATGCTGGCGACCTCGCCCTCTGGATGGAAACTGCGGTCGAGAAGATCGCCGGCCAGCCGGTACGACACCAGGCTGCGAAACGGCAATTCGAAGTCGAGCCAGCTCGCCTTCGACACCAGGCGGCATTGCGCGGCGCCGAAATACACGGGGCAGCCGAAGAATTGCTCGTAGGCGCGGATGCGCTTTTCCGAGGCCGCATG
>CAXBRX010000269.1:0-5061 GCA_963977835.1 uncultured Derxia sp. | reverse complement strand
GCGGCGGCACCGGTTACACCGGCGGCGCGGTGCCGCTCACGCCCTGGTCGGCGGTCATCAACACCGAAAAACTCGAGCGTTGCAGCGAGGTCGAGCCGGTCCGGCTGCCGCCCGCGCCCGGCGAACCCGAGCGCGATGTGCCCACGGTCTATTCCGAAGCCGGCGTCGTGACCAAGCGCGTGGCCGATGCGGCCGAGCGCGCCGGTTATGTGTTCGCGGTGGACCCGACCTCGATCGAAGCGAGCTGCATCGGCGGCAACATTGCGATGAATGCCGGCGGCAAAAAGGCCGTGCTCTGGGGCACCGCGCTCGACAACCTCGCCTGGTGGCGCATGGTGGACCCGGAAGGCAATTGGCTCGAAGTCACGCGCATCGGCCATAACCTCGGCAAGATCCACGATGTGCACGAGGCCGTGTTCGAAGTGGTCTGGAAAGACGGCAGCGATGCGCCCGACCGCGCGCGCGAATTGCGCCGCGAAACCCTGCGCGTGCCCGGCCGCACCTTCCGCAAGACGGGGCTGGGCAAGGACGTCACCGACAAATTCCTCGCCGGCCTGCCCGGCGTGCAAAAAGAAGGCTGCGACGGTCTCATCACCGCGGCGCGCTGGGTCGTGCATCGCATGCCGCGCCACATCCGCACCGTTTGTCTCGAATTCTTCGGCCAGGCGCGCGAAGCGATTCCGAGCATCGTCGAAATCAAGGACTACCTCGACGGCCAGACCAAACAAGGCGGCGCGATCCTGGCCGGGCTCGAGCATCTCGACGAACGCTATCTGCGCGCGGTCGGCTATGCCACCAAGTCCAAGCGCGGCGTGTTGCCCAAGATGGTTTTGATCGGCGACATCGTCGGCGACGACGAAGACCGCGTGGCCGCGGCCGCGAGCGAAGTCGTGCGCATGGCCAATGCGCGCGTGGGCGAAGGCTTCGTCGCCGCGAGCGCCGAGGCGCGCAAGAAGTTCTGGGCCGATCGTGGCCGCACCGCCGCGATCGCGCGCCATACCAACGCCTTCAAGGTCAATGAAGACGTGGTGATTCCGCTGCCGCGCATGGGCGAATACACCGACGGCATCGAACGCATCAACATCGAACTCTCCACGCGCAACAAGCTGCAAATTCTGGCCGAGCTCGACCGCGCCCTCACCGGCGAACAGCACGACCTGACGCGCTTGCTGGCCAAGGACGAAGACGGCGAATTGCCCACGCGCGAATTGCTCGACGAGCGCATCGCGCAAGCGCGCGAGCTGCTCGAAAGCGCGCATGAGCGCTGGAGTTTCGTGCTCGGCAATCTCGATGCGCGTTTGGCCGATGCGCAAGGCGAACTGGTGCGCCTGGGCTATGGCGGCTTGCTCGACCAGTTCGGTCCGCGCATCGCCATGCAGCCGACGGTGCGCGTCTTCGACCTGGTGCAAGACCGCACGATCCGCATTTCGTGGAAGACCGAAGTGCGCGCGACGCTGCGCAAATTGTTCGGCGGTGCGGCCTTCGCGCAAATCCTGAAATTGTGCGAAGACACCCACAAGCGCGCTTTGCGCGGCCGGGTTTTCGTCGCGTTGCACATGCATGCCGGCGACGGCAATGTGCATACCAACATCCCCGTCAACAGCGACAATTACGCGATGCTGCAAGAGGCCAATGAAGCGGTGGCCCGCATCATGGCGCTCGCGCGTTCGCTCGACGGCGTGATCTCGGGCGAGCACGGCATCGGCATCACCAAGCTCGAATATCTGACCGACGAAGAACTCGCGCCGTTCGCGGCCTACAAACAGCGCGTCGATCCGCAAGGCCGGTTCAACAAGGGTAAGTTGTTGCGCGCGTCGATGGAAGGCGCGGCGGCTTCGGACCTCAGCAATGCCTACACGCCGAGCTTCGGTCTCATGGGGCATGAATCGCTCATCATGCAGCAGTCCGACATCGGCGCGATCGCGACCTCGATCAAGGATTGCCTGCGTTGCGGCAAATGCAAGCCCGTGTGCGCCACCCATGTGCCGCGCGCCAATTTGCTTTACAGCCCGCGCAACAAGATCCTCGCGACCTCGTTGTTGATCGAAGCGTTCTTGTACGAAGAACAGACCCGGCGCGGCGTGAGCCTTGTGCATTGGGACGAGTTCTCCGATGTGGCCGACCATTGCACGGTCTGCCACAAATGCCTGACGCCGTGCCCGGTCAAGATCGACTTCGGCGATGTCTCGATGAACATGCGCAATCTGTTGCGCAAGATGGGCAAGAAGAAGTTCAACGCGGGCGCGGCCGCCGCGATGTTCTTCCTCAACGCGACCGATCCGCAGACCATCCGCGCGACGCGCGCGGCGATGGTCGGCCTCGGTTTTCGCGCCCAGCGTTTCGCGCACGGCCTGTTCGCCAAGTTTGCGCATGCGCAGACCAAGCTGCCGCCGGCCACCGTCGGGCGTGCGCCGCTCAAAGAGCAGGTGATTCATTTCGTCAACAAGAAGCTGCCCGGCGGCCTGCCCAAGAAGACCGCGCGCGCCTTGCTCGACATCGAAGACAACACGGTCGTGCCCATCATCCGCGACCCGAAGGCGACGACGGTCGACAGCGAAGCGGTGTTCTATTTCCCGGGCTGCGGCTCGGAGCGGCTGTTCTCGCAAGTGGGCCTCGCCACCCAGGCCATGCTCTGGCATGTGGGCGTGCAGACAGTGCTGCCGCCTGGGTACATTTGCTGCGGCTATCCGCAACGCGGCGCCGGCCAGTTCGATAAAGCCGAAAAAATCCAGACCGACAACCGCGTGCTGTTCCATCGCGTGGCCAACACCCTCAACTACCTCGACATCAAGACCGTGGTGGTGAGTTGCGGCACTTGCTACGACCAGCTCGCGACCTATGAATTCGAGAAGATCTTCCCCGGCTGCCGCATCATCGACATCCACGAATTCCTGCTCGAAAAAGGCCTGAAGCTCGAAGGCGTGACCGGCACGCGCTACATGTATCACGACCCTTGCCACAGCCCGATGAAGCAACAAGACCCGCTCAAGACGGTCAATGCGCTCATCACCACGGCCGACGGCGGCAAGATCGCCAAGAACGAGCGCTGCTGCGGCGAATCGGGCACCTTCGGCACGGCGCGGCCCGATGTCGCGACCCAGGTGCGGTTCCGCAAGGAAGAAGAAATGCGCGCCCAGGCCGCCAAGCTGCGCGCCGACGGCTTCGATGGCGAGGTCAAGATCCTCACGAGCTGCCCGTCTTGCCTGCAAGGCCTCACGCGCTATAACGAAGATTCCGATACGCAAGCCGATTACATCGTGATCGAGATGGCGCGTCATCTGCTCGGCGAAAACTGGCTGGCCGATTACGTCGCGCATGCGAATGCGGGCGGCATCGAACGCGTATTGGTTTGAGGCCAACGATGCGCCCTGACAGCGTCCTGATCGTCGTCGATGTGCAAAACGATTTCTGCCCCGGCGGCGCCTTGGCCGTGCCCGAGGGCGACGCCGTGGTGCCGGTCGTCAATGCGCTCGCGGCCCGATTCGCGAATGTGGTCCTGACCCAGGACTGGCATCCGCGCGGCCATGCCTCGTTCGCGTCTTCGCATCCGGGCAAGCAGCCGTTCGAGACTGTCGCGCTGGCCTACGGCACCCAGGTGCTTTGGCCCGAGCATTGTGTGCAAGGCGGCGCGGGCGCGGCTTTGCATGCGGGTTTGCGCGTCGACCATGCGCAACTCGTGATCCGCAAAGGCTTCCGGCCCGGCATCGACAGTTATTCGGCCTTTGTCGAGGCCGACCGCCAGACCACCACCGGCCTGGACGGTTATCTGAAGGCACGCGGCATCACCGAGGTCTTCGTCTGCGGTCTTGCCACCGATTTTTGCGTGGCCTGGACGGCACTCGATGCGCGGGCCGCCGGTTATGCGGTGACGGTGGTCGAAGACGCTTGCCGCGGCATCGGCATGGGCGATTCGATCGACGCCGCCTGGCGCCAGATGCTGGCCGCGGGCGTGCGCCGCGCCCACAGCCGGGAACTCGCATGACCGGCTGCGAATTGTGCGACCTGCCCGGCGGCGAGGTCCTGGCGCGCACCCCGCAATACCGGGTGGTGCTGGTCGACGACCCGGATTTTCCCGGCTTCACCCGCGTGATCTGGAACGACCATGTGCGCGAAATGACCGACCTCGACGGCCCCGACCGCGCCTTGCTCATGCAGGCGGTCTGGCGCGTGGAAGCCGTCATGCGCGAAGTCCTGCAGCCGACCAAGATCAATCTGGCCAGTCTGGGCAATGTCGTGCCGCATTTGCACTGGCATGTGATCCCGCGCTGGAGCGACGACAGCCGGTTTCCGCAGCCGATCTGGGCCGCCGCCCATGGGGTCGGCCGGTTCGAGCATCGGCCCTCGGCGGAGCGTCTGCGCCTGTTTGTTGCGCATTTGACTGACGCTTTTGCGTCTTCTAGTCGTTGAGTTTGTCTGCGCGTTCACATCCGCTTGCGCAATCCGCGTGCCGTTCGGCGCTGCGCTTCGTAGAATCGACCTAATTTCGAAATGTCGGCGCCGATGATGCGCTGCAACGACTTTCGACCTTTTTGTCCGTTCCTTCTTTTCGGATCGCGAAGCCCACGATGAATGCTGCCGCCGATATGTTTGTTCCGGCCGATGCCGCCAGCGCACAGCAATGGATGGTGCGCTTCGGTGGGCTCGATGCCGGCCTGTTCGTGGCCCAGGCGGGCACCATGCTCGCCGAGTTCATCACCCGCCCGCGGGTGGCGATCGCGCAATTGGCGGTGCTCGAAACCATCCGCACCCGCCTGGTCGAAACCTTGCGCGTGCAATTCACCGACCATGAATTTCGCACCGTGCCGATGACGCCGGCCGAGGCCGCCGGCTTCCTCGACGCGGTACACGTCGGACGCAGTCTGCGCGACGCGTATGCGCGCCTCGTCGATGCCTGCCCCGACGACCCGATGCGCGCCCCCGATCCGCAGGAGCGCCAGGCCTCGCGCGAATTGCTCGCAATTTTCGGTGCCCAGCAGCGCAGCGTGTCGGCACGGGCGATCGCGGTGCAGCGCGTGCTCGCGACGCAATCGCAACTCATTTCGTGGTGCTATCGCGCGCGCT
>CAXBRX010000268.1:0-5092 GCA_963977835.1 uncultured Derxia sp. | reverse complement strand
GCCTTCTCCCGCGAAGCGGGAGAAGGTGCGGCGCAGCCTTACGCCGCGACGTCCAGAAGGATGCCGTCGCAATCGGCGAACTGGTACTGGCCGAGCGGGCAGGCGCGCTTCATCAGGTCGAGCATGGCGAGGCAGCCCGCGGTGGTCTGGTGCTGCCCGGTGCCGAAGGCCTGGCTGGCGGGAATGGCGAAATCCACCATCCCCGCATCGGCGGGATGATCAGGCGTGCGGACGTGGAAGCGGCCCGCGCGGATCGGCTCGACGCCTTTCTGGCTTTCGGTCACCCAGTCGGCTTCGGGCACCTTCTCGACCGTCAGGGTTGGTGCATCGCTATCGAACAAGGCGGCGACGCGTCTGAGCTCAGCCTTCTTCGGCTTATGTTCCAGATAGACCTCGACCGTCCATTCTTCAGGGCGATCATCGCCAGGAAGCCGACGATGAACCACGGCAGCAGCCGGTGCAGACCCGGCCCCGTCTTGCCCGCCGCCCGGTCCCGGAAGATCAGCGACAGCACCAGGATCACCGGCCCCAGCATCAGCACCCGCGCCAGCGGCCCGACCTCCATCGCCTTGCCTTTCCAGCGCGGCGACTTCAGCCATGAATAGGCCTTGTCGACATCGAGCTGGGTGTAAGGCGGCTTGGGGCCGTCGTAAGCGAATTCGGTCTCGCCTTTGTACGGATGCAGGCCTTGGTCTTTGCCGCCGGTGTACTTGTACCAGGCATGCGCGACGTATTCCTGGATCTCGTTTTCCTGGTTCAGGTCGACCGGATGGATGGTGCCCAGATCGCGCCCGAGGATGACGCCGGGCTGGATCATGAAACTGCTCGGGTCGTCCATGCCCTTGCTCGGGAAATCGCCATAGACGAGGAAATTGCCGAGGCCTTCGCCTTGCGCGGCCCATTCCTTGTAAAAGCCGGCGATCGCGAGGGTGTCGGGCACATAGACCTGGTCGACGAATTCGCGCATCGAATGAATGACGTTCTGGATGCGCTGCAGGCCGACCACATCGAGTGCGGTGCCGCCTTGCTGGCCGGAGTCGACGCTGATCGCGCACGGCACACCGCCAACCAGGAACATCGGGTGCGGATTCTTGCCGCCGAGAATCGCATGCAGCGTGGCCACCTCGCGCTGCCACGACAAGGCTTCGAGGTAATGCGCGACCGCCATCAGATTCGCCTCGGGCGGCAGCTTGTAAGCCGGATGGCCCCAGTACGCATTGCCGAAGATGCCGAGCTGGCCGCTGTCGACGAAGGCCTTGAGCTTCTTTTGCATGTCGCTGAAATAGCCGGGCGACGATTTGGAGTACTTGCTCAGGCTTTGCGCAAGATCGGAAGTCGCCTTCGGATCGGCCTTGAGGGCGCTGACCACATCGACCCAGTCGAGCGCATGCAGATGATAAAAATGCATCACATGGTCGTGCACGTATTGCGCGCCGATCATGAGGTTGCGGATGAGTTGCGCATTGGCCGGGATCTGGATCTTGAGCGCATCCTCCACCGAGCGCACCGAGGCCAGGCCATGCACGAGCGTGCACACGCCGCAAATGCGCTGCGCAAACGCCCACGCGTCGCGCGGGTCGCGGTTGCGCAAGATGATCTCGAGCCCGCGCACCATCGTCCCCGACGAATACGCTTCCTGGATGGTGTTGCCGTTCATTTGCGCTTCGATGCGCAAATGGCCTTCGATGCGGGTGATCGGATCGACGACGAGTCTCTCGCCCATGGTCAAGCTCCTGCGCTTTGCGTCGGCGCCGCCGCGTCGCCCGCGGGCGCGTCTTCGACGAGGTATTCGGCGATCAATTCGGTCAGGCCCAGCACGGTGACCGGCATTTCGTAATGCTCGATGCCTTCTTCGAGCGTGATGCGGCAATTGGCGCAGGCCGTCACCACGGTCTTGACCCCTGTCTCTTCGATCTGTGCCTTCTTGAGCTTGAAGGCTTTGAGCTTGATCTCTTCGGCACGGTCGTTGGCCGACACACCGCCACCGCCGCTGCAACACCAGTTCCATTGGCCGTGGTCGGCCATCTCGTGCAGATCGGGCGCCACCATGCCGAGCAACCGGCGCGGTTGTTCGATGACGCCGCCGCGCCGCGCGATCTGGCACGGGTCGTGGAAGGTGACCGGAATCTTTTTTTGGCCTTTGGTCTTGAGCCGGCCTTGGGCGCGCAGATCGTCGAGCACTTCGAGGATGTGCTGCACCTTGAATCGGTAGGGACGGCCGATGAGATTGGGCCCTTCCCAACGCAACGCCGTGAAGGCATGGCCGCATTCGGGGCTGATGGCGGTGCGGGCCTTGAGTTTTTCGGCCGCATTCACGATGCGCAAGACGATCTCGCGAGCGATGTCGCTGCTGCCGATCTGGATGCCGCTGTTGGTCGCTTCATAGGCTTCGGTCGACAGCGTCCAGCTCACCTTGGCCTGATGGAAGATGCGTGCGAGCGCGGCCAGATATTCGGGGTAGTTGATGATCTCCATCGACGACATCAACACCAGGTAATCGACGTTTTCCTGGTCGACCGGCACGGTGAGGCCGGTGTCGGCCTGCACATGCTTGATCTGCGCGGCCACCGCCTTCCATTGCACGCCCATCGGGCTGCCGAGCGTGATGGTGCGCTTGCTCGCACCGATCAAACCTTCGGGCGCATTGCCAGAAGCCGACATGCCTTCGCGCAGTTTGCGCACCATGTAAGTGATGTCGTTGCCGACCGGGCAGACCAGCGAACACCGCCCGCACAAGGAGCAACTGTCGTAGACCAGCGGGCTCCATTCTTCGAGCATCTGGTCGTCCACTTTCTTGGCGAGCCCCGTGGCTTTCGCGAGTTTGCCGACCAGCGTGGTCTCTTGTTCCCAGACCCGGCGCAAAGGTTCGAGCTTGTGGATCGGCGTGTATTTCGGATCGCCGTTCTCGGTGAAGAACATGCAGGCTTCGGCGCACAGGCCGCAATGCACGCAGCTCGAAAAGAAGCTCGCGATCGGCGCGTCGAGCACCTTCTTGAGCGCGTTGTAGCCGCGATCGAATGTGGCGGTCATGACGCCACCCCCTTCCTGGCAAACGCTTCGCCGTTGTACCAACGCGCGAAGAAGACGGTGACCGTATGCGTGAGCTTGGTGAAGGGCAGCAGCACCATCAAGGCTTCCACGCTCAGGATGTGCAGCGCGAGCATCCAGGTGTAGTCGAACAGCAGGTGATGCAGCGCCAGATAGCCGGTGAGAAGAGGCAGAAAGGTCAGCGCCCAGGCGAGGTAGTCGCCGAAGCCCGAGAGAAAACGTTTGACCTTGTCGGTGAGACGATGGATGAGCACGATCAGCATGGCGGCCATGCTGGCCACCGCGATCGCGTCGATGACCGGTGTGGGCAAGCCCGGCCAATGCAGGCCGAGCACCGCGCGAAACACCTCGATGTGCGGCACGAACAAGAGCAGCACCAGTGCGAAACCGCTGTGGAACACATAGCCGCCCCCATAAGTGACGGGCGAACGTTTGACCATGCCCGGCGGCGGCAACGAGCGCGTGAACAACGTGCGCAGCCCAGAGCCGACCTTGACCGCGCGCGGCTCGGACAGATCGGGCTTGCGCCCGAGCGAGAGCATTTCGAACATGCGCAGCAACAGCCCGAAGATCAGGACGCCGAGCGCCCAATTGAAGGCCGTGCCGCGCGCAAACGTCAGGAGGTCGATGCCGGTCATGTTCATTTGCCGCCTCCGTCTTTTTCGAGATCGTTGATCGTCACCGGCACATGCGCGGCCTGCGCCTTGGCCTTCAGGTTCTTGTTGAGCGCAAGCATGGCCGCGCCCACTGCGACGCCCGCGCCGGCCGCATACAAAGCCGCTTTGCCCACCGGCAAGGTCGGTTGCGACAAGGCCTGATAGAACCCGCCCATGTCCCAGAAGCCAGGCTCGGAACAACCGATGCAGCCGTGGCCCGATTGAATCGGAAAGCTCACGCCCTGGTTCCATTTGACGGTGGCGCAAGCGTTGTAAGTGACGGGGCCTTTGCAACCGAGCTTGAACAAGCACCAACCCTTGCGCGCGCCCTCGTCGTCGAAGGTCTCGGCGAACAGACCTTTGTCGTAGAACGGCCGCCGATAACACCGGTCGTGAATCGAATCGCCGTAGAACACTTTGGGCCGGCCGTGATGATCGAGCTCGGGCAGGCGCCCGAAGGTGAGGAAATGCGCGAGCACGCCCGAGATGACGACCGGAATCGGCGGGCATCCGGGCACATTGACGATGGGCTTGTCCTTCACGAGCGCCGACACCGGCAGTGCGCCGGTCGGATTCGGATTCGCCATCGGGATGCCGCCGAACGCCGAGCACGAACCCACTGCGACGATCGCGGCTGCGCCCTTGGCGGCTTCCATCAGCATGTCGACATTGCTCACGCCGGCGATCGTCGAATACGCCGGATTGCCGACCGGAATCGAGCCGTCGACGATGAGCAGATATTTGCCGTCGTTGGCCTTCATCGCGGCCTCGCGCGCAGCCTCGGCCTGAAAGCCCGCGGCGGCTTGCAAGGTGTGGTGGTAATCGAGCGAGATGGTGTCGAGGATCAGGCTTTCGAGCGTCGGCGCATGCGAGCGCGTGATCGACTCGGTGCAGCCCGTGCATTCCTGGAACGACAACCAGATGACCGACGGCCGTTTGGCGCTTTCGAGCGCAGTCGCGATCGCGCGCGCGGCCTCGGGCGGCAAGGCCATCAGCGATGCGAGCGTCGCACAATATTTCATGAAGCCGCGGCGACTCACGCCTTGTGCGCGCAAGACTTCCGCGAGGGTGCGCTGGTTCGAGCTCATTTCTTTCCCCGGATCGGCAACTCGGTCATGACCTTCAGGAACGTCGTGCGCCCAGGCGCCTCACACTCGGCGAGGTCGCAATGCCCAGGTGCTCCGACAAGGTGCGCAGGCCCATCGCCACATCGTCGGCGTGGCTCGCCGCGATCTCGGGCATGTAGGTGATCTCGATCAGGCGCGCGACGGTCTGATTGCTTTCATCGCGATGCGTGACCAGCCAGACGCCGGCATGCGCGGTTTCAATCACCGTGCTCGTGCCGAGCGTGCGCACCACGACTTCCACTTCGCCGACGCCGAGCGCTT
>CAXBRX010000267.1:0-5102 GCA_963977835.1 uncultured Derxia sp. | reverse complement strand
GTCGTCGCGCCGGCCGTCGCGCTGCGCGCGGTAGGCGTCGCAGATCACGCCGGGCAGGCCATCGGATTCGCCATGCAGCAAGCGCAGGCTGGTCTGCTCGAAATCGAGCCCGGCATGCGTGCATTGCAGTTGGCGCCAGGCCAGTGCCTCGGCGACCCGACGTTTGAAGAACGCGTGGTCGATCGGGCGCGTGGTCTCGGTGGTCCAGACCCGGGCGCGGATCTGCGAGGCCGGCGAATACGCGGCCCAGCCGAGCGCCTTGCCCGAGGCCGATTCGACGAGCACCGTGGTGCCGGGCGCCGCCTTGTGCGGCTCGCGTTCGACGGCCCCGGAAAAGATCCAGGGATGGCCATGCACGACCGCCTTGTCGCGGCCGGCTTTGAGTACGAGGGTCTGGGTCATTTCTTCTTGGCGCGCGGATGCGCGGCGTCATACACCTTGGCCAGGTGCTGAAAATCGAGCTTGGTATAGATCTGGGTGGTCGAGATGCTCGCATGGCCGAGCATCTCCTGCACCGCGCGCAAATCGCCCGAGCTTTGCAGCACATGGCTCGCAAAACTGTGCCTGAGCATGTGCGGATGAACCTTGGCGGGCACGCCTTGTTTGAGCGCCCATTGCTTGAGCTGCTGCTGCACCACGCCAGGCGCGATGCGCGCACCGCGCGCACCGACGAACAAGGCCGGCTCGTCGGGCCGCGCGAGTTGTGAGCGCGCCGCGATCCAGGTCCGCAAGGCGCTGGCCGCATGCACGCCGACCGGCACGGTGCGCCGTTTGCGACCTTTGCCGGTCACGGTCACTTCGTCGAGATCGTCGGACAACCAGCACAAGGACGAAGCGCCGGGGCGCAGATCGAGCCCGACCAATTCGGCCAATCGCAGCCCGGACGAGTACAACAATTCGAACATCGCATGGTCGCGCTGGCCGATCACGTCGCTGGGCGCGCTCTCGACCAGCCGCACCGCGACATCGGGCGCCAAGGCCTTGGGCAAAGGTTTGGCCGCCTTGGGCGCGCGGATGCCGTCGACCGGATTGCGCGCCACCCGATGATGCCGTGCGAGCCAGCGGAAATAGCTGCGCCAGGCGGCGAGTGCCAAGGCGATGCTGCGCGGCGCCTGGCCGCGTTGGGCGAGTTGCGCGATCGCGCGCCGCACCTGCGCGGGCTCGATCGTCTCGATGTCCTGCGGCTCGGCGCTGGTGGTCAGTTCTTCGAGCGCGAGCCGGTAATTGGCGACCGTGCGTTCGGACAAACGCCGCTCGGTCACGAGCGACTCCAGATAAACGCGCGCCGATTCGGGAAGCGGTGCGCGTGTCTTTGGAGTCGAAGCGGCGGTCACCCGATCACTTCATCAAACGGGCCAGCGCGGCGCTGGCGATTTCCTCGATGCGCGCGAGGTAGGTCGTGCCCATGGTCGAGGTGAAGCGGCTCGCATCGGGTGAGCCGAGCACCAGCAGGCCATAGGCTTCGGGCGTCGCACCCATGCGCAAAGGAATCAGGGCGACCGATTTGAGCGTCGCGGCATCGGGCAGCCAATTCACGGCTTCGAAGCCGGAATTCGGGCCGCAATACGGCGCCATCAGGCTGCTCACGAAGGTGCGCGTGTCGTTCGAGACCGGCGCGGCATACGGCTGGTCGCCGCCGATCGCGACGCCCCACAAGCGCACCGCGACGGCCGGCAGCGCAAACACCTGGCGCAATTCGCGCACCAGCACATCGGGCAGCACGAGCGAATTGCGTTCGAGGAGGACTTGCCGCACCAGGCGGTTGATCTTCTCGCCGATCATGTCGTTTTCCTGCCCGAAACGGATCATCTCGGCGAGCTTCAGTTCAAGCGCCTTGATCTTGTCGCGCAGCAATTCCATCTGCCGCTCTTGCAACGAAACGGCGCGATTGCCATGCGGCGAAGTCAGGCTCAAGCGCGCCAGCAGGTCGGCGTGCTCGTTGAAGAATTCGGGATGCGCCTCGATCCAGGATGCAACATCGGCAGCGGTTAGTGTCACGGTATGCCCGCAGGGAAAGGTAGTGGCCCGGATTCTATCGCCGTGCGTCGCCGGCACGGCAGCCCGGCCTTCAAACAGTGATGTCGCCTTCGTACACGATGACGGCCGGGCCACTGAGGCGCACCGGCTGGCCGGCACCGTCCCAGGCCACTTCGAGCAGACCGCCACGGGCCTGCACCTTGACGGGGGAATCGAGCAAACCGCGCGCGATGCCGCTCACCACGGCCGCGCAAGCGCCGGTGCCGCAGGCCAGGGTCTCGCCCGCGCCGCGCTCCCAGACCCGCAGGCGGATGCTGTGCCGATCGACGATCTGCATGAACCCGGCGTTGACCCGGCGCACGAAGCGCGGATGGTGTTCGATTTCGGGCCCTTCGCCAGCGACCGGCGCGCGATCGACATCGGCGACCACCTGAACCGCATGCGGGTTGCCCATCGACACGACGCCGATCTGGCGCGTGGTTCCGGCCGCGGCGCCGCCCAAGACCAGCGGCCAGACATTGAGCTCATGCTCGCGCACGGGCGTGAGGCCCGAAGCGTCGAAGGGCACCTGCGCCGGTTCGAATTGCGGTACGCCCATCTCGACCGTCACATCGCCATCGTCGCGCAGATTCAGCACGATGACCCCGGGCTTGATCTCGACGCGCACGCTGCGCTTGGTGGTCAGCTTCTTGTCGGTGACGAAGCGCAAAAACGCGCGCGCGCCGTTGCCGCAATGCTCGACCTCGCCGCCATCGGCATTGATGATGCGGTAGGAAAAATCATTGGCCGGGTCGGCCGGCCGCCCGACGATCAGGATCTGATCCGCGCCGATGCCGAAGCGCCGATCGGCCAGGCGGCGCCATTGTTCGGCGCTCAAGTCGACGGCCTGGCGGGTCGCGTCGACGACGATGAAATCGTTGCCGGCGCCGTGCATCTTGGTGAAGTGCAATTGCATGATGGTTCCTCGATGCCGCCATTGTAGGGGAGGCGCCGCAGGCGGATTGCGCCCACACCCGGCGCGCCAGAAACGACAAAGGCGGCCGCAGCCGCCCTTGCCTACCGCGATGACAGCCGGGGTTCAGGCGCCAGCCAGCCCCGGTCGAAAGGCCGCCAAGGCGGTCTTCATCTTCTTGAGCGCCGAGACTTCGATCTGGCGGATGCGCTCGGCCGAGACGCCGTACTCGTCGGCCAATTGGTGCAAGGTCAGTTCCTCGCCCGGCTCGGCCAACCAACGCGTCTGCACGATGCGGCGGCTGCGTGCATCGAGCCCTTCGAGCGCGGTGTTGAGCCCTTCGCGCGTCAACGCATCGCGGCCCTTGGCCTCGATGACTTCGGTCGGCTCATGACGTTCGTCCGACAAATAAGCGATCGGGGCGAATTCCTCTTCGCCGTCTTCGATCTGGCCTTCGAGCGCCACATCGCCGCCGGCCAGCCGGGTTTCCATCTCGAGCACGTCTTCGCGCTTGACGTTGAGTTCCTTGGCCATCGCATCGACTTCGGCGCTGGTCAACGCGGCGCTGCCGGTCTTCATGCTGCGCAGATTGAAGAACAGCTTGCGCTGCGCCTTGGTGGTCGCGATCTTGACCAAGCGCCAGTTCTTCAGGATGTATTCGTGGATCTCGGCCTTGATCCAATGGATGGCGAACGACACCAGACGCACGCCGCGATCGGGGTCGAAACGCTTCACGGCCTTCATCAGGCCGATGTTGCCTTCCTGGATCAGGTCGGCATGCGGCAAGCCGTAGCCCAAGTAATTGCGCGCGACCGACACCACCAGCCGCAGATGCGACGACACGAGTTGGCGCGCCGCCGTCAGATCGCCGGCATCGCGCAAGCGCGTCGCCAGATCGGTTTCCTCTTGCGCCGACAGCATGGGCACGCGATTGACCGCCTGGATGTACGCATCCAGGTTGCCGACCGGCGCCGGCAACTCCATGCGCGCGGACAAGGCCAGATCGGGTCGCAGTGTCAAAGCGTTCGAAGCCATCAAGGTCTCCTGTTCTCGAAGCCGGGCAGAACCAAGCACCCGTTCTCGAATGATATTAGCACTCGATACATGAGAGTGCTAACAAACAAAATCGATCATCTCGATTGGTAAACGCTATAAGCGGCTCCTTGATAACCATCTTGCGGAGATAGTTTTTGTCAAAACCTCTCTTTATCGCGATGACGGTTGGCCGACCGACGAGGCCCATTGGCGATCTGCCACCAATCTGAGAGCAGCGACTCGAGGCAACGCTTCGCGCGCGCTCCCGGCCTCCAAGACGAAGCGCTGCGCGCCGGCCCAAGACCGGTGCCGTATTTCTACCAGCAGCGTGTCGGCGGCGCGTCCGGCGATCTCCAGGTCGGCGTACCCCTCGTCCCAGGTCAGGGACAATCGATGCCGGCCGGGCAGCAACCGCAACCGTGCAAAGGACTCTGGAACCATCTCCACCGGTGCCCGGCCGGTTGTGGCCACCCCGACCACCGTGCCGACATCAGTCCAGGATGAACGCACGATGTAGACGGTCAGCAGATCGGACACTCCCTCCAACGACCTCGCGTCTACCGCCACTTCTTCGGCGGGGATCGGTTCCGATGTACAGGTGCGTTTCGGATGGTAGCGCTTGCCCACTTCATAGCAATACGTGCCGTCAGGGTTTGCGGCTCGAATCGGTCTGGTTCCACAACCCGCACCGAGCACCACCATCCCGCCCGCGCCAAGCAGCCAACGACGACGCGATGCATTTTTCATCGCTGCACTCCCATATCATGCGGCCGACGACGAAGGTGGCTGCGCCGAAGCGCGGCCTTTCATTCGCGCGGTCCGCTTGAGGTTCATCGAATCGGATACGCGCCATCGAGATCGGTCACATACACCCATCCCGCGCATCGTTGTCCGGTGCGCGCGGTTGCCACGATCGCCGCCACCAGTTCGTCGGCATGCTCGTCTGCGCAATGCAGTTCGAGCTTGAACTCCCGCACCACCTCAAGCCCCAGTTCAATCGAGTAATGCCGTTCCGCGTCGTCCAGCGCAGGCAAAGTTCCCTGCACCGGCGTGACGGCAATGTGATGCAATGGCTCAGCGCCGGCCTGGGAGGGCCAAGCCCGAGCGCCCGTGATGGCTTCGATGACATCGGCAGCTC
>CAXBRX010000266.1:0-5166 GCA_963977835.1 uncultured Derxia sp. | reverse complement strand
GCCGCGCTCGCGCCGGCGACCGCCCCGACACCGAGGGCGATCGCAACGATCCAGGCCGACGCGCGCGGCCGCAGTCTCACTTCTTGGCCTTGCCCTGGGCCGCGACGGCGGCGAGCGCGGCATCGATCTCGGCCTGGTTGCCGAGGTAGTAATGGCGGATCGGCTTCAAATCGGCGTCGAGCTCATACACCAGCGGACGCGCGGTCGGGATGTTCAGATGCACGATCTCGTCGTCGGACATGCCGTCGAGGTATTTGATCAAGGCGCGCAACGAATTGCCGTGGGCGCCAATGACCACCTTCTTGCCCGAGCGGATGGTCGGGGCGATGACTTCTTCCCAATAGGGCAGCACACGCGCCACGGTGTCCTTCAGGCATTCGGTGGCCGGCAGCTCATTCGGGGCCAACCCCGCGTAACGCTTGTCGAAGCGCGGATGGCGCGGATCGTCGAGTTCGAGCGGATTGGGCGCGATCGCATAGGCACGGCGCCAGACCAGTACTTGTTCCTCGCCGTACTGGGCCGCGGTCTCGGCCTTGTTCAGGCCTTGCAGCGCGCCGTAATGGCGCTCGTTCAGATGCCAGTCCTTGACCACCGGAATCCACATCCGGTCCATCACGTCGAGCACGGTGTAGAGCGTGCGGATCGCGCGCTTGAGCACCGAGGTGTAGGCGATGTCGAAGTCAAAACCTTCGCGCGCCAGGAGTTCGCCGGCGCGGCGCGCTTCCTGCCAGCCGTTCTCGGTGATGTCGACATCGGTCCAGCCGGTGAAGCGGTTTTCGAGGTTCCATTGCGATTCGCCGTGGCGCAGCAAGACGAGCTTGTACATGGTGGTTTTCAGGGTCGGTGTGAGGGAAATCGGTGCGGATGCGGTCGCGCGCTCGGTCGGGCGCGCGGCGGCGCATGGTGATGACACACGCCTATTCTATAATCGCTGCCGGTCTTCAAACCCGGTGCCGCGTCAAGCACGGCCCACCTCTGCAAAGTCCACATCCCGTGAAGTTCATTCTCGACAACTGGTATTTGATCGTCGCAGCCCTGGCCTCGGGCGGTCTGCTGCTTTGGCCCGCCTTGCAAGGACGCAGCGGCGGCGGCTCGGTGGGCACGCTCGAAGCGACGCAACTCATCAACCGCGGCGCCACCTTGGTCGACGTGCGCAGCGCGGACGAATTCAAGCAAGGCCACATCGCCGGGTCCAAGCACATTCCGGTCGATCAGATCGCCGCGCGCGCAGCCGACGTGGCCAAAAACAAAGAAAACCCGGTGGTCGTGGTCTGCGCGAGCGGCGCACGGTCTTCGTCGGCTTGCGCCACCTTGCGCAAGCAAGGCTATACCCAGGTGCTCAATCTGCAAGGCGGTCTGAACGCCTGGCGCGCGGCGAATCTGCCGCTGACCACCAAGTAACCAGGAGTCCGCGATGGCCAAGGTCGTCATGTATGCCACGGGCGTGTGTCCGTACTGCGTCGCGGCCGAACGCCTGCTCAAGACCCGCGGCGTGACCGAGATCGAAAAGATCCGCATCGATCTGGCGCCCGAGCGCAAGGACGAAATGATCGCCCGGACCGGCCGTCGCACGGTGCCGCAGATTTTCATCGATGCCACGCATGTCGGCGGCTTCGACGATTTGTCGGCGCTCGACCATGCGGGCGGGCTCGATCCTTTGTTGCGGGCCTGAATCCATCACCCACTTCCGCGTGCCAAGCCAGGCACACCTCCCAGGGCGCAAGGGAACCTGAATTGCGCCGCACTCGCTGAACTTCCTTCCATCATGGCCGACGAACAACAGTCGCAAGAACAACAGCAAGCCCCCGTGTTCAACATTCAGCGCGTGTACCTCAAGGACGCGTCGCTCGAATTGCCCAACGCGCCGCAGATCTTCCTCGAACAAGAGCCGCCGCAGGTCGAAGTGCAACTCGACGTGCAAAACGAAGCCCTGGTCGAAGGCATCTTCGAAGTCGTGGTCAGCGCCACCGTCACCGCCAACGTCAAGGGCAAGACCTTGTTCCTGGTCGAGTGCAAGCAGGCCGGCATCTTCCAGATGACCGGGATCCCGTCGGAACAGCTCGCGCCGGTGCTCGGCGTCGTCTGCCCGGGCATCATCTATCCGTACCTGCGCGCCAATGTGTCCGATCTGTTGACCCGCACCGGCCTGCCGCCCGTCACGCTCAACGAGATCAACTTCGAAGCCTTTTATCAGCAACGCCTCGCGAGCCAGGCTCAGACGCCGTTGCAATAAGCGTTTCGCATCATGCGCATCGGCGTTCTCGGCGCGGGGAGTTGGGGCACGGCCCTGGCGGCGGCGCTCGCGCGCAAGCATGGCGTGCAGGCAGTGCTGTGGGCACGCGATGCGGCGGCGGCGCATGCCATGGCCGCGTCGCGCGAGAACCAGCGCTATCTGCCCGGCATCGCCTTGCCCGAGGCTCTGGCGATCACGTCCGACTTTGCCGAGGCGGCACGCACCGACCTGTGCGTGATCGCCACGCCGATGGCCGGGCTGCGCGAAACCGCGGCCGCGCTCGCCGCATTTGCGCCGCAAGCGGTCGCGTGGCTGTGCAAGGGCGTCGAGGCCGAATCGCGTCTGTTCGCGCATGACATCATCGCCAGCGTTTTGCCCGGCGTGCGCGCGGGTGTGTTGTCGGGGCCGAGTTTTGCGCAGGAAGTCGCGCGCGGCTTGCCGTGCGCCCTGGTGTTCGCGGCGCAGGACCAAACCTTTGCCGAAGTCGGCGCCCAGGCTTTTCACAGCGGTGCGCTGCGCGTGTATTCCTCGACCGATGTCGTCGGCGTCGAGGTCGGGGGCGCGGTCAAGAATGTGATGGCGATCGCCACCGGCATCGCCGACGGGCTCGAACTCGGCTACAACGCGCGCGCCGCCCTCATCACCCGCGGCCTGGCTGAAATCTCGCGGCTCGGCGTCGCGCTCGGCGCCCGACCCGATACTTTCATGGGCCTGGCCGGCGTCGGCGATCTGATCCTCACCTGCACCGGCGATTTGTCGCGCAACCGGCAGGTCGGCCTGGGCCTGGGCCGCGGGCTCAGTCTCGATGCCGTGGTCGGCGCGCTCGGCCATGTGGCCGAAGGCGTCCGGTCCGCGCAATCGGTGCGCGCGCTGGCCCAGCAGCATCAGGTTCGCATGCCCATCACCGAAGCCGTCTGTCGCGTGCTGTTCGAGCATTTGCCGGCACGCGAAGCACTCAATAGCCTCCTGGCTCGCGATCGCGGCAGAGAGTAGCCGCTCGCTTTATTTTCTGTGATGCATAGAGCCTGCAGCTCGCAGGGGCATCGACACGCTCGCTCACAATTTCATGCTTTGACAGTGATTGCATAGGCAGGCAATATCGCTGCCTATGCAAACATCTGATTCCACCCCCGAACCGTCGGCTGGCGCCGGCGCTGCACCGGTCGACGGTGCGGCGTTGTATTCGGCGGCCAATTACGACCCGGCGCAATCGCTGGGCCGTTTGTTGCGCAAGGTCCTCAATTCGATCAGCCGTGACATCGACGCGCGCATGGCCGACCTGGACCTGACCAACAAGCAATGGGCGCCGCTCATCATGCTGATGCGTTGCCGTTGCCATACCGCCGCCGAGCTTGCGCGCGAGCTCGAGGTCGATACCGGTGCGATGACCCGTATGCTCGACCGGCTGGAAGGCAAAGGTTTCATTCGCCGCGAGCCTTCGGCGGACGACCGGCGCGTCTTCAAGCTGGCGCTCACCGCCGATGGCGAGCAGGTGTCCCAACGCGTGCCCGAGATTCTGTCGGCTTCATTCAATCGCCATCTGGCCGGTTTCACGATCGAGGAACTCGATCAATTGATGGCGATGCTCAGACGCATGCTGGCCAATGGTGTCGGCCCGACCGGCGACGACGATACCGGCAGCGCCGGTCCCACGCATGCTTAGGCGCAGCGGCGCTTCGCTTTTTCTTTCGAGATCACGCATGAATTCAATCCCCGTTTCTTTGCGCACCGGCGTCGCGGCGCTCGCAGCCGCTTTGCTCGCGGCCTGCGCGCAACTGCCCGAAGGGCATCAGACGCCGACCGCGTTGAATGCCGACGCTTTGCATCTGCAATCGGCCGCGACCACCAGGCCCGACGCCACCTGGTGGAAGCGCTTCGGCGATCCGACGCTCGACGATCTGATCGCGCGCGCACTGACCGACAACCCGTCCTTGCAGGTTGCGCAGGCGCGCGTCGCGCGCGCACAAGCCGCCGCCGGCATCGCGGGCGCGGCGCGTTATCCGCAGGCCGAGCTCAAGGCGAATTCGACGCGCCAGCGCTTCACCGAAAACAGCATTTATCCGCCACCGCTCGGCGGCAGCATCAATTCGATGAATGCGGTCGATCTGAACCTGAGCTGGGAACTCGATTTCTTCGGCAAGCACAAGGCGGCACTCGAATCGGCGCTCGGCAGCGCGCGATCGGCGCAAGCCGAGCAGCAGGCGGCGCGCATCGCGCTCGCGGCCAATGTCGCGCGGGCCTATTACAGCCTGGCGCGCCTGATCGCCCAGCATGACGTGGCCGCAGCCATGCTCGCCCAGCGCGAACAGACGGTGACCCTGGTCCGCGAACGCGTGCAGGCGGGGCTCGATACCCGGGTCGAATTCGAACAGGCCCAGGGCGGCGTGCCCGAGATGCGCCAGCAACTCGAAAGCTATAACGAACAGATCGCGCTCGCGCGCCATGCATTGGCCGCATTGATCGGCGCCGGCCCCGAGGCCACGGCGTCGCTGGCGCCGGTGCTCGACACCAGCCATCCGCTCGCCGTGCCGGCCACGGTGCCGGCCGAACTCATCGGACGGCGTGCCGACATCGTCGCCGCGCGCTGGCGCGTCGAAGCCGCGCGCGAAGATGTGACGGTCGCCAAGACGCAGTTCTATCCGAACATCGACCTCGTGGCCTTCGCGGGCGTGTCCAGTCTGGGCCTCGACAATTTGTTCAAGTCGAGCAGCCGCGAATTCGGCGCCGGCCCGGCGATCAGCCTGCCGATCTTCGAAGGCGGACGCTTGCGCGCCAATCTGCGCGCACGCAATGCCGATGTGGACGCCGCCGTGGCCAGCTACAACGCCACCTTGCTCGATGCGGTGCGCGAGGTTGCCGATTTGCTGGTCTCGTCGCGCTCGCTGCAAGTGCAGGCGCAAGAACAGGCGCAGGCGCAAGCCGCCGCCGAAACC